>JASJGS010000024.1:0-9401 GCA_033791445.1 Bacteroidales bacterium
CCGCTTGATTCAGTTATATCTTCAAACAGGCCATTACCAAGATTGCGATAAAGAGCGCCATATTTAAGATCGGCAACAAATATGTCGATTAAGCCATCACCATCAATATCACCTACAGTTCCGTGCATTGAACCGGTAGCTTTTCCTTGACTATTAGCCGCTACTCCACTAGCTATCCCAACTTCCTTATAGACACCATTATCATTTCTAAAAAGGAAATTCATTTGATGGTCATTGGCCTGAAATATATCAAGGTCACCGTCATCATCATAATCAAAAACGGTTAAGCCCATACATTTTGAATCAGGAAAGTTCAAGCCAATATCCTGACTAACATCAATAAATTTTCCATTAGCCTGCTGTTCATATAACATTGATGCCTGCCCTTTATATTCAGAAGGATGTGGCATCATACCGGGTGTTTGTGTTGAAACATAATCTGGGTCAAAGGCCAAAAAATTACCAACCATTGCATCGAGTCTTCCGTCCAGATTGTAGTCCCAGAATGAAACTCCAATACTCCATTTTGTGAATCCATTTAACATACCCGGCCCTTTTAAACCTAATGATGCCGTAATATCACTGAATGTTCCATTTCCGTCGTTATGATAGAAAACATTAGGGCCATAATTCAAAAGATAAAGATCCTGATAACCATCATTATCAAGATCAACAGCACCGGCGGCCATACTCCAATTTCGTTCATCCAATCCGGCGATTTTAGTAACTTCTGAAAAAGATCCGTTACCATTATTTTTGTATAATTTGTTACTTGTATCCTTAAAGACTTTGCCTTTATGATCAGAGATACCTTCAAGGTATGTTCCATTCATCATGTAAAGATCCATTAGGCCATCGTTGTTATAATCAAATACTGTAATTCCAGAGCCACTACTTTCCAAAATATTTTCATAGGAATAGTCTCCAAAGGTATATTTGAAACCAATTCCAGCCTTACTGGTTACGTCTGTAAACATGACATTATTCTTTTGAGCGGACAGTAATGCCGGGATACTCATCAGAAAAAGGCAATAAATAAAACATCTAAATACTTCTTTCATTCTATATTTTTGTTTTTAATTGCATTTCGATAATCGTCCATTGTTACTTTTCTGGTGTTATATTCCTGATTATATTTTTTAAGTTCAGGATCATTTGGATACACATCTTTTTCAGAAGGCGGGTAACTTGTCATGCCATGAAAAGGAAGTGGCAATACAGTACTGCCAAGTGCAGTGTTTATATCACCATCTTTTACCCAGCCGACACTATGTATAAGAAAATCTCTTTTCCATCCATTCTTTAATTCAGGTAAATCTTCGGCATTAAACCTTATAGATGTTTCATCACCTGCATTTGAAATAATATATTTGTTATCTGAGTCCTTAAGGAGAGGCAATACATCACCATAACGAGTATAATAACCGGTCAAATCACGCCATTTATTATTTTTATCAACTTCATTATAATCAAACCAATGAGGTCCGTAACGGCCACCTTTTCTATAAGTATGAGAAAAACCTCTGTAATGAAGGTCAGCCGAAACTGGATTCAAAACAGTTAAACTGATGGGGGCTTTTGAGATACCATCAGCAAAGAAGATTTGATCCCAATATATCTCCATATTAGTCTGGATGCGTATTCTGTGATCAGGTGAAAGGAATTTGTCAGAAAGATCAGCTATCACATTCTTATCTTTTCCCATAGGAAAGCCAAGATTTTCAATTACCGTTTCCCATTCGCCGTCCATATTGATAACCTGGACTATAGGTACTTTAACTTTCAACACATCAGATTGTGAAAGGGCAACATTGATACTAGCGTCGGTGGGAAAAATCCAGCCATTCAAAATAAGGAATAATTTTTTAGTATTTCCATATTCTCCAGGGTCAAGAATTAAGTCATGCATTTCTGTGACTCCCTGGAATTTATCAGATTTAAAATTAGAAATGTATTTGTCGTCTTTATCAACAATTAAAGGCAGTACATCATTTCCGTGTGAATCTATTGCCGAAATAGGAAAATGTTTTTCATTAACCTGTAAAATATTTAATTCTGGAAAAGGTGGTGGAGAAAACTGTTCGGGTACAAAAACGTCAATTGAGTCAGGATGATCAGCTACCACCAATTGTATTTTATCCATATAAATGGTTTCCCAAAGTTCTGATGTCAACTGAATTGAATATTCTCCTTTTTTAGGCTTTAACAATTCACCAGGTATTTTAATATAATCATCTGATGCGTCTGGAAATGCATGCATCGTGGTACCTCCCATGATGCCAAGGGGCATACCCAGGGCACTTCTCCAGGTGATATCTTTTGCAAAAACATATTCATCACCATTCCATGTATAAAGAAACGGACAAGAACCTTTTAGCATCTGTGCTTCAATCAGGGCCTGATCGGTATCAGGAAGAAATATATTCTGTGGAACTCCATTGGTCCAAGTAATTCTGATAATATCTACTTTTGAGATATTTCCTAGCCCAAAATAAACATTTGGATTCGTCACTACCATAGTTTGATAAAGATCTCCTGCACGTATCTCAACTTTAGCCCCTATCCCGAAATAATTGTTTTTGGCACTTCCGGCCCTTAAACCTATAAGCTTCAAGTTCACATAATGGTTAATACTCCCTCCGTCATTTCGTAACAGAAAAACTCCACCATTCAATCCGGCAATAACCATATCAAGATCACCATCGCCATTATAGTCAAATAGAGATATTTGCCTTCCTGATTTTGGTTCTTCGGGTAATAGGTTAGAAACATCCATAAACTTTCCACTCCCATCATTGTGATATAGAAAAAGACCTCGTCCTTCTTTTTGTTTTGATTCTCCCGCGACAATAATATCAAGGAATCCGTCATTATCAAAATCAAAAAACTTAGCGTCATAGGCTTTGATTTGCTGAAGCGACGTAAACATTTCCTTAGTATTTATTACTGGTTCAAAGCTTCCATTTCCCTGATTTCGATACAATCCAGTATTTTCTCCGCTAAATGAAGTAGTGAACAAGTCTAAAAACCCATCGTTATTGTAATCTCCTACTGCTATAGAACTAGAGCCCTTGCTACTTTTGAGTCCGCTCTTTACAGATATATCCTTAAAAACTCCAAGTCTTTGATTTGCATATAGGATGTTACTCGATGTATCATTTACTACAAAAAGATCAATGTCATCATCATCATCAAAATCTCCAAATGCGGCATCGCGACTATTACCCCCAGTTCCTGACAAGCCCATTTTCTCTGCCTTTTCCTGGAACGTTCCATCGCCATTATTTCGAAATACCAGATTTGAATCCGATCCCATTTGAAATAAATCAAGATCGCCGTCATGATCAAGATCAAAAAACAAGGCTTTATTTCCACCTTCATTACTGCCTATTTTGGAATTTGATGTAACCTCTTTAAAAAGACCTTTCCCAGCATTCTTGTACAATACATCACCGCCTTCTTTTATAATATATAAGTCAAGGAAACCATCGTTATCATAATCGGCAAATATGGCTGATGATTCTTTGCCAGAATGTGTTAAGCCCACCTCTTTTGAAACCTCTTTGAACCTTGCCATATCATTATTGAAAAGATAATGCTTATAAGATGAGCTGGCAGGGTCATAACTACCCACATATATGTCTATATCTCCATCGCTGTCATAATCAGCTGCCTCAACATGAGTGAAATTTCTGTATTGAATGTTCTCACCATCCTTGAATGAAGGAACAATATCCCAACCTACGGATGATGTTACCTCAGTGAATTTTATTATATCAAGTAGTGAAATATTATCTACGTCCAATGAAGAAGATTGCAAATCATAAGTAATCAATGGAAAACCAATAAGGGAGCCACCGGGGCCTTTTAAATCCATTATGCCTGCCTGGTATGGAGATGTAACTTTTAGATAATTATGGAAAATTATAAACTGTATAATTGCCTTTTCTTTATCATGTTTGTTTAGTAATGAGATCGTTTTATCATAGTAATCAACGGCTTCTTTTGGAAATTCTGGAAATTGTTTATGAATTATTTCCAACTGTTCTATTGCTTTATCAATATCTCCATTATTTATATATATTTCGGTCAAACTAAGATGAGGGACTATATTTTCAGGCACTTTTTCGACCAGTTGAAAGAGATAATCTTTACGCTGACTTTGAGAATCCTCATCTGATTCCGTAGAAAATAATTCGGAAAGGTCATACAAAGTTTTTGCATGGTCTGGAGCAAATTTAAGGGCCTCTTTCAACACTGTAATAGCCTCATCACGTTTGTCATCCATCTGGTAAACTGTTGCCAATAACAATCGTATATCAGCATCTTTTGAATCAATTTCAATTGCTTTAAAAAGCTGTTTTTCAGCTTCTTGATACTTACCCATTCTTAAATAGACCAATCCTAGATTTGCATAGCCAAGTTTTTTATGCGGTGATAATTTAATAACCATTTGAAACTCTCTTTCAGCCTCTTCTAGATTAAATTCTTCAAGATATGCACGTCCCAACGTTTGAGCACTCATCAATTCAATAGACTTTTGCCAATCGTCTTTAGGCGTATTCTTACAATTAGAAAAAAGGGCAGTAAAAAGTACTATTATGAATAAAATAAAAAAGTTTTTCATAGCATTAAAATTAAGAAATAAAAAGGTACTAAAAAGTTGAAATCATTTTTTAATATTAACCGGAATTCCATTTATTAATTCTTTCAATTCAGGGTTTCCTAATCGATTGCCTCTTTTATCAAATTGAATAGTTCCTGTAACTCCCTTATAATTGCTTTTTGACATGGCTTCTTGAACTTTTTCACGATCATATTCGGACGATTTAATCGCTTCAATAATTAAATTCATCCCATCAAAAGCATAAGCGGCAATTTCGGTTGGATCTTTACCATATTTTCTTTGAAATTCTTTTTTGAAATCAATCCCGTTTGACCCTAACCAATTTACTGAAGTCACAAACGTTATGTCCTTAAAATTAGCGAATTTACCTTCTGAAAATTCGATTTCTCCTAAAAGAGCTAATGTCCCAAAAATAGGTTTATTCATATTTTTTTGCCTCAGTTGATTAATGAACTGCAAAGAAGCAGCCGGTTGTGCGAACAGCAAAACCCCATTGGCATCAGCTTTAACAAGCTTATCAATCAAAATATTAAAATCCTTATCAGGGTCTTCATATAACAATTGTAGTGGGGCAGTTTTACCTGTTATTTTCCATTTTTTTAAAAAGCTCTCTCTTGCCAGCTTTGAATCATAGCCTCTATCTGATACTATGGCAATTTTAGCGATTTTCCTTTTACTATATATTTCTTCAATCAAGGCATCAGCTTGTTGAAGATCATTCGGAACACAGTTAAAATACCACGGAACGAATGCTTGTGAAAGGGTTGGATCACTGGCCCATGCAGATAAAAAAACAACCTGAGTTTTGGCAATAACTTGTTCAACTAAGTGCGCATTTCGTCCATCATGAGAACCCAAGATAGCCCACACTTTTTCTTCAAAAACCAAATCTACCACTTCTTTTGAACCTGTTCCCCAGGGGCCTTCCATTGATCTAACAACCAGATTAAAATGTATACCTTCAGGACCTTCCTTTTTATTGACCATGCTGACTGCTAATTCAGCACCGTTTCGTGCTTCAAAAGATCTGTCATTTTTGATTAACAGTCCAATTTTAATTTCTTTAAGACTTTCAGCGGTGTTTTGCTGAGAATACATATTCTGCATAAATAGAATACAAACAGTAATTAATATGACGAAGGTTTTGTTCATTAAATTTGTCTACCTACAGCCTCGGCAATTTTAGGTAATTCACTCATTAGGTTTGTAAATTCATCAAGACTTAATGATTGTTCACCATCACATAAAGCTTCTTCTGGATTATAATGTACTTCCATTATTAGGCCATCAGCACCCACAGCCACCGCCGCTTTAGCCATAGCAGGAACCATCCACCTTACTCCTGTTCCATGGCTAGGATCGACTATAACAGGAAGATGAGTAAGCTGTTTTAACATTGGTACAGCACTTAAATCTAACGTATTCCTTGTTGAAGTTTCAAAAGTACGAATACCTCGTTCGCACAGTATCACCTGATCATTACCATGATGAAGCACATATTCCGCTGCGAATAAGAACTCTTCGATCGTTGCCATCATACCCCGCTTTAGAAGTATCGGTTTGCCACACATGCCAGCTTCTTTTAATAACGGAAAGTTTTGCATATTACGCGAACCTATCTGAATCATGTCAGCATACTCAGCAACCAATTCAACCTGTCTGGTATCCATTGCTTCTGTGACCACAGGTAAACCTGTTTCCTTTCTTATTTGACTGAGGAGTTTCAATCCTTCTTCTCCAAGCCCCTGAAAACTATATGGTGATGAGCGTGGTTTAAAAGCTCCGCCTCTCAACAGGTTAGCTCCGCTCGACTCTACTGACCTTGCTGTTTCGAAAAGTTGCTCCATGCTCTCAACAGCGCAAGGGCCCGCGATAATTACAACTTTGGATCCTCCAAAATCAACTCCATTTACCTTGACAATAGTTGTATCTTGATTTTTCTTAAGACCAACTAATGAAGGAATTTTAATTTTAACGCTATTTGGATCGTTACATGAAATAGTTTCCATATTGTTTTTTCCTTTAATATTATTTTTTTGCATTATTACTTCCGTTCATCCTACGTAACTTTGAAGGACTAACTGAATATATAAACTTGCCATTTTTGACCTCTGCCATCCATATATCTCCGATATCATTCCAGCTTCCATCTAAGATAATCTTCCCGGTAATGCCATGATAGCCTTGAAATGTTTTTAAATCTGTGAGAACGTCACGAATAAGAACGCGGTTAAGTCCTACCTTACGAATAGCTCGAATAATCATATTCATCCCGTCATATGCATGTGCCGCAAATACGTCAGGCTCCATTCCAAATCTTTTGGAATAATCAACCTGAAACTCTTTTAATTTCGGATTATCAGCCTCAGGATTATATTGACTTGTAGTTACTATTCCTTCTGCATTTTGACCTGCAACCTTTAGAAATTCTGAAGAAACTATCCTATCAGAACTAAAAATTGGCTGTTTCATCCCCAACTCCCTAATTTGACGTAAAATAAGTGCAGATTCTTTGGCATTTCCCCAGATAAGTATAGCATCAGGTGATGTTTCTTTAATATTCTTCAATTGCATTTCAAAGTCTGTTTCTCCATCTTCAAACCTCTCTTCAATCATCATTGGATGACCCAAACGAACTGCTACACCTGAATATTCCATAATACCAACCCTGCCATACCGGTTATTGGCTCTGATAACTGCCACACGATCATGTTTCTTTTTTTCAAAAATATAGGTAGCCAAGGCGTAACCACTTTGTCTATCATCACTAATAACACGAATTAGCCAAGGTATGTTAGTCTCTGTAAAAGTAGGATCCGGATCACCTGTATTGACCATCATCATCTCCATTTTTAAGGTAGCCCTCAAAGCAACATGTGATACAATATCATCTATAGAGCCTAACCATGCCCAAACCTTTTCATCATTCATTTTTACCACTTCATTTGCAGCGGCACCCCATAAACCTACATCATTGTGAACCATCAACTCAAAAGGAATACCTTTATAGCCTCCTTTATTATTGGCCTCTTCAATTGCCAAAGCAGATCCGTTCAACATCTGTTTACCAAGTGAAGCAATAGCCGAACCCTCTAAAGGTCCAAGAAATCCTATACGAACTTCCTTTAAGTCTTTGGGAGGTAATTTTTCCCGTCCTGCTCCATAAAATTGAATAGGTTCAATAAAATGGTATATATAGGCTTTCTGAAAATTATTATATGGAAAAACTTTATCAGGTGTATTTCCATACATCAGATCTTTTTCCTGACTCATCAATTCCATACTCTGAAACATCACGATCAGAGTGAAAATTGCAGGTACCCAATAGTTGTGTTTCATAATATTATTTTTATTTTACTTTACAAATGGCATATACTTCTATTTCCACCAAAAGAGTTTCCCAACATAGTCTCGCCTGAATTCCTGTTGCTGCAGGTAATGGGTCAAGCCCTAACCATTCATAAAAAGTAGTACGAATCTTATTGAATTCTCCATAATCTCTTTCAATATCTCTAAGGTAATTGGTTGTCCTTACAACATCATGCCAAGACATCCCCTCTGCTTCAAGAAGATTGGTAATATTTCTATAGGTTCTCCATAATTGAGCCTTAAAATCACCAATATGTTCTGGTCCACCTTCTTCATTTACACTAGCTGTACCTGAGATTAACAATACCTTGTAATCACCAAGGTCTAAACGCAAAGCTCTAGAAAATGAGGATGGCTTTTGATAATTATATGCTTCATTAAGTACCTGTGGTACATGTACTACATGTTTTTCAATTGGAGGTCTTTCATTATGCACAGCTGGGAAAACAGATTCACTTATCCCATTTTCATCAGATAAAATTCCAAGTTTTTTCATCTCTAACTTCTCTCCATCTGTAAGTTTTGACAGATCGATCAACACTTGTTTATCATTTTTTATTTCCATTATATTATCTATTTTTTATATTATATTATTTATTTGTTTTTGGATTATTCTTTTAAAAATTAATAACCCTATTTAAATTTGTTTTAATAATTCTCCACGGCTCACGCCTTTCGAAGTAGCAACCCAAATAACATCATCCTTAATATCAACACCAATTACAAAATTATGTGAAATTGAAGGAGTCATTGCTAATTCTGTTTTTTTAACATTTTCGGTTATGATAGCTTTACCATTTTTATTGGTTTCATTTTTTGTATAAGTAACCCAGTTTTTACCATCTGTAGTACTTAACCCTTTATCTGTACAGATAAAAGCTACAGGCCCTTCTGCTTTAATATAATTGATAAAATTACTAGCCAAACCACTATCGTGATCAAAATACCCTTTCCAACGCACACCATCATAGCGACTTAATCCAAAGTATGTTGCAACCCATAAATAGTCATCTGCCCAAGAAACACCGGTAGTTATATCATGAACCACACCATCATCTGGAAAAAGATCAATCTCCATATTACCATCAGGGTCAATATAGTCTCTGAATTGTTTGGTTTTCTTAGTATATTCAACGACACCACCTCCCCAGGCTGCAATAAATATTTTACCATCACCTGCACATACACCATAGGTCCAAGGTTCATGCATAGGCGCATTTTCTTCAGTGAAGATCTCCCATTCTTTATTAAACGTATTGTATTTACCTGCACCTCCGCCTGTAGCAACCCAAACATCTTTGCCATCGCAGGTCACTGCATAAATTACATCGTTAGGCAAGCCGCTATTGAATTGCGTATACGTGTCGAATTTACCTCCTGAAAAACGATTCAATCCACGCATTGT
>JASJGS010000025.1:0-3329 GCA_033791445.1 Bacteroidales bacterium
GCAATATCAAACATATGTGCTCCCCAGTCGGTAATTAAACCACCTCCAAAGTTCCTGTAACCTCTCCACCAGGCCCATTGGCTGTCACCAATGGGTGGTGCCAATACGGTATTGTAGCCTCTATATAAAGATGGTCCTACCCATTCATTCCAGTCAAGTGTATCAGGCACCTCCTCAGTTGGGAGATCACACTGCCTGACAGGCTCGCCTACACTTACATTAATTTCCTTAATATCTCCAATATAGCCATTATACACCAGTTCACTTGCCTGTCGGAAATCATGCCATGAGCGCTGCATATTGCCAGTCTGAAAAACACGCTCATATTTTCTCGTAGCATTGACCATTGCCCTTCCTTCTGCTATGGTAAGAGCCATTGGTTTTTCACAATAAATATCTTTTCCTGCCTTTGCCGCATCAACCGCCATTTGGGCATGCCAGTGATCAGGAGAGGCAATTACAACTGCATCAATATCAGATTGCTCCAGCAGTTCTCGATAATATTTAAATCCCTTCATCTTTGTACTGACTTTCGATTTGTTATTTTCATTAGAAGCCTTTATAAAAAGGTCCAGTTTCCCACCATACACATCACTTGCCGCAACCACAACCGTTTCATTACATTTTCCAATATTCTCAAGCAGGGTATAACTCTGCTTTCCAACTCCTATATAACCAAGGTTTACACGGTCGTTTGCAGCAATATAGCCTTTCCCTCCTAATACACTTCTGGGAATAATTGTAAATGCAACTGCCCCAGCAGCAGCCTGAGTAATAAATTTTCTTCTTTTCATTTTAATAAATTTTTACTGATTTTAGATCAATTATTTTATATGCTTTGGATTAATTCCAGACCCCAATAAAGTTAATGCTTTTTCGTAAATGTGAAAATTAGCAAAGTATTCTAAATGATTTTCAATATATTTAAACCTATTTCCAATTTTATTCCAATTCTATGCAAGCAACAAAAAGACGTTCATTTTTAAAAAAAACAGTCTCTACTTTAGGACTGTTCAGCCTGGCTTCAGTTCCCTTACTAAAAGCCAGTATTAGGAAACCCTCATCTGGCGATTTTAAACATGTAGTATATTTCTGGCTAAAACAGCCTTTGACCGCAGAAAACGATCAAAAGTTTCTTCACAATTTAAAGGTATTTATCGAAAATGTTGATGTAATAAAAACAAAATACATAGGAAGGCCAGCTGATACAGATAGGCCAGTCATAGACAATAGCTATAACTATTGCATAAATCTTGGGTTTAAGAGCAAAAAAGAACATGATATTTACCAGGATCATGCATTGCATAAAAAATTTATTGAAGATTCACAGGACCTTTGGGATCGAGTACTTGTATATGACTCTACACCTGTTTAAGACCATAATATTGAGAAAATGAAATCACTATTTTTATTGTTATGTATTTTACCTTCATTTTTAATGGCTCAGGAACCACAAAAAATGGAGAGCAGTCTTGAAGTAGTTAAAATCAAATCAGGAAAGCGGGAAGTAATCTATAAAGAAAAAAGGCACTTCGAAGCACCTAATTGGTCAAATGATGGGAAATACTTCATCATTAACAGCAAGGGAATTCTTTATAATCTGGACAGAAAGAAAAAAGTATTAGAAGAAATTAACACTGATTTTGCTAGAGCCTGTAACAATGACCACGGAATTTCCCCGGATGGAAAGCAACTGGTAATTAGCCATTACAATCAGGATGGGCAAAATCAGGGTTCCACGATTTATACTTTACCAATAAATGGGGGCACTCCAAAAAAAATTACTGAAAAAGCTCCTTCATATTGGCACGGTTGGTCGCCGGATGGAAAAACGCTGGCTTTTGTAGGGGCCAGAAATGGGGAGTATGACATTTACACTATTCCTGTTACGGGTGGTGAAGAAACTCGCATAACAACCAGCAAAGGGCTTGATGATGGCCCTGATTATTCTCCAGACGGCAAATATATTTACTATAATTCATATCAATCGGGGCACATGCATATTTGGCGGATGGATGCAAATGGTAAAAACCAGGTGCAACTGACTGATGATTCTTTTTCCAACTGGTTTCCACACCCCTCCCCTGATGGAAAATATATAGTGTATATAAGCTACCTTGAGGATCAGAATCAGGGACATCCTTTTGGAAAAGATGTAAAACTCAGGTTAATGGATTTGGAAACCAAGGAAATACGGGATCTTACCGGAGTGTTTTTTGGAGGCCAGGGAACTATAAATGTGCCTTCATGGTCACCGAACAGTAGGGAAGTAGCCTTTGTGAGCTATAAAATGCTGGATTAAATACTATTCAAACTTTAAGTTTGTGGATATTCAAATAATGGAGTTTCTTTCAATCCTTTATCCTTAACTTCTTTTACCTCAGAAGAACTTAAAGGCTTAAAACGGGCTGCCAAACCGAGAGCCATTTTAAATAAGCTTTCATCACCGGGAGGTATTGCTGCAGTTACCGGATGTGAAAGGGTAAATCTAAGACCCATTTCCGCTTCATCGGGTTCATCCAAAGGCTCATACCAAGCTTTAGGGTACTTTCTTTCTGCCCCTTCAGGCCAGGGCCGCCTTGCCATGGCTTTTAATGCAAGAATTCCCATTTCTTTTTCCTGGGCTTTGGCCAATACTTGTGGGCCGAAGTTACCGGCATACCAGGTTGCATAGTTGGTTGGAAAAAGAATGGTATCAAAATCAAAGCGATCCATAAGAGCCATGGCAGCTTCAACAGAATGGGCAGAAAAACCAATATGCTTAATTTTTCCTTCCTTTTTGGCTTTCAAAAATGTTTCCATGGCACCATTCTTCCCAAAAATGATATCTACCTCCTCTAGGGTTGTAACTGAATGTAACTGGTATAAATCAAAATAATTGGTTCTTAATCGTTTTAAAGACTGATCCAATTCTTTTTGTGATTCTCCTTTTGAGCGTTCGGTTGTTTTACAAGCCAGGAAAACTTTTGACCGATATGATTCTAATGCCGGGCCAAGTTTAATTTCTGCATCACCATAAGATGGAGCCACATCAAAGTAATTTACGCCATAATCAATCGCCTCTGCAACTCGGTTTGCTGCCTGTGTTGGGGAAGCATCCATCACCACAATTCCCCCAAACCCAATAATAGACAACTTCTCACCTGTTTTTCCAAGTGATCTTTTTTCAAGTTTATCTGGAGTTTTTTCCCTATAAATATTCGCTAATGATGCAGGAAAATAACTTAATAATGGAGCCATAGTCGCTGTAGTTTTAATAAAGTTTCTTCTTTCCATTTTCAGCCTTTCATTGATTTGATTTCAATAAGAAAATACTATTTTCTAGAATG
>JASJGS010000026.1:0-51722 GCA_033791445.1 Bacteroidales bacterium
CATTGGAAATGAATCTGAAATATGGGTAAACCAGAAGTTTATGGGGAAATTCACCAATGGATATACCCCGATCGAAATTGATATTACAGACTTTATTTCATGGAATGGCGACAATGTTATTGCAATAAGAGTGAATAATCTGCATAATGATGAAGTTCCCCCAGGGCGATGGAGAATGGATTATAATGTATATGGTGGCATATATCGGGAGGTAGAATTGCTCAGTCTTTCCCCGGTATATCTGGAAAAGGACGAACTTTTTGTTCAAACTCCTGAGGTTGCTGAAGATGTTTCTAGAATCTCCGTCTCTGCATCAATACATAATACAAGTTTTGAAACTCAGAAAGCTGAAATTCAATGCGATTTATATAGTGGAGAGAAACTTGTGGCCAATTTTTCCAGTTCCCTCACACTAGCCCCCCGGCAGAAAATCCCTGTCAGGAATCTTATTGCTGAGGTGAGAGATGTGGATTTATGGTCAGTTGATAGCCCTCATTTATACAAACTCAAAGTTTCACTTTTACAGGATGGAGAAATTATAGATATTATTCAAACCAAAATGGGCTTCCGAAGTTTTAACTTCGATCCTGATAAAGGTTTTTTTCTAAATGATCAGTCCTTGAAGCTTCACGGTCTTAATCGCCATCAATGTTATCCTGGAATGGGTAATGCAGTTCCAAAACGATTTCAAGTTGAAGATGCTATTCTATTAAAAGAACTGGGGGCAAATTTCGTTCGATGTGCACATTATCCTCAGCATCCCATATTCCTTGATGCTTGTGATAGTCTTGGGCTAATTGTGTATGAGGAGGTCGCATCCTGGCAACACATTGGCGGTGATGAGTTTATTGATAATATGAATACAATGTTGGAAGGCATGATAAAAAGGGATCGAAATCACCCATCTATTGTTTTGTGGGGAATGATGAACGAGGGGCAGTCGTATGAAATGTTTGAGAGACTTCACAAAACAGCCAAAGACCTTGACCCAACTCGTCCAACCTGCTATTCAGAGAATAGAATTGAGGAGGGAATTAAAGAAGGGACAATTTATCAGCCCGATGTTTTGGGATTAAATTATAATCTTAATAAATATGATGATTTCCATGCCAATTATCCTGGAATAGCCCTTGTTAATACAGAATGCACCAATGCTGACAGAACCAAAATTGGGGAATTGGAGGGAGAATTAGTGGCAGTTGAAAAAATAAAATCCGATTTGGATTTTATCGCCGCCAGGGATTATTTGGCTGGAGCCTGTATATGGGGATTTCATGACTATGGAACGAATTATGAGCCTGTTTGGCCTATGCAAACTTCCGGAGTTGTGAATGAATACCGGCAGTTGAAGGAAACAGCCTATTATCTAAAAGCCAGGTGGCATACAGATCCATTTATACACATTGCCGGACACTGGAATTTTAAAGGTGATGAAGGAAAAGTAAAAGAAGTTCATATCTGGCATAATTGTGAGAAAGCTGAGATCTACCTGAATGGGAAGAGAATTAAGAATTCATTAGATAATGTATGGGAAGTTCCTTATGAAAGTGGTGAATTGAAAGCCATTGGAAAAATAGGGGGCAAGACTGTTGAATATGTTCTCCGTACTACCGGGGTACCTAAAAAACTGGTTTGCTCAATTAAGGATGATAGGATTAAGGCAAGTGAGTTTGATGCCATTTTAGTGAACGCATCTCTTGTTGATAACGAAGGTAACATAGTTCCGGAAAATGATGAGGAAGTATCCTTTCAAATATCAGGTCCCGGCAAAATAGTGGGAATTGGAGGGAGTGTTTCTTCATTTACTGAAAAAGGAACTGCCAGTATTGTTATTCAATCTACAGGGGAGGAAGGAATAATAGAGGTGAAAGCAATTTCTGCAGACTTAATTAGTTCGCCTCTTATAATTGAGGCAGGAAAATAGGCTCTTAAATTCATGTGATTAATAATAAAAATTATACAAAAATGGGTAAGAATAGTATAATAAAGAATGGTAAGCTACAGGCTGAAATTAATTCTGAGAATGGTCAATTAATAAGTTTAACTTCCAATGGAATTGAATACTTCCACAATGGCGGAAGTTCCTCATTTGATGGACCAGGTTGGGGGAATTCCGAAGTAGTTCCATTTCCTATATTTGGGCCAGCAGACAAGCAGAAAGTTAGACTGGGTCAGAAACTTTTCAGCCTTGAACAACATGGTATTTCACGGCATACAAATGAAAATCCTTTTTTACCAAACCAGGTAAATGATAATATTATTTCTTTGGTCCAAAGGTATTCAGGCAGAGATATAGATAATCAGAAATATAGTCCGGGTAATGGTCATTCGGAGTATTTAAATTGGCTTCCATACACCCTTGAGAAGACTTTTGAGCTAAGCAATGAAGGATTAATTTGTAGTTTGAAAGTAACAAATGATTCAGATATTGAAATGCCTTATATGCTTGGCTGGCATCCGGCTTTTAAAGTTCATGGAAGAGTTGAAGATGGTGAGTTCTTAAATGATGATGGAGTTTGTATAGCCAGCCTGGAAGAAGTCATTATCCAATCAGAAATCCCACCGGAAGAAGCTTTGACAATAAAAGGAATTCAATCAGTTACATATAGAAATAAAATCACTAAACTGGGTGTAAATGTGTCAAGCGGCGATTTTAGCGATAATATTATGTTATGGAGTCCTGGCTTCAATTCTGGAATGCTGTGCATTGAACACACCAGCCAGTTGCCCGTGTATGAAGGACAAGATTATTTTGGTGAGCCAGATAGATTTGAATTGTTAGGTCCTGGTGAAAGGAAAGCCTATTCAATAATGGTGCTACCATTAGAGGGATGAAAATTAGAAGAGAATTGAGCAAAAAAATTGTACTATATTTGAAAACTAGCTTATTTTCAATTCTATAGTGAATGTTTTTATGAATCAAAAACCCAGCACACATCTTCCTCATTATCGGGTCCGTCCTAGATTTAGAATTGAAACGGAATTCCCCATGGAGCATTGGGAAGGAAAGATAAAGGATGGATTAAAGAATGAAGATGCTGGTTGTTTGGGTAAGGTTACACCTGGTTTTGTTACTCTTTCACTACCAGTTGAGGAACAACGCTACTGGTCTCCACAGTTAACTATTACTATGGAGGAAACTGAAGAAGGGAGCTTGCTCCGCGGTCTGTATGCTCCACGACCAACTGTATGGACCATGTTTGTTTTTTTCTACTCCATTATAGGCTTTACCATTATGACGATTGGTATTATTGGCTTGTCAAATATGTCACTCAATAAACCTGGAACTATTCTATGGTATATCCCAGTATTGGTTTTGCTTTTTTTCTCACTCTATGGAGTGGCTTATTTTGGTCAAAAAATGGCCCGAAGTCAGATGATTAGGCTGCATCAATTCCTGAAACAGAGCACAGGCTTAGAGATTGAAGAAGATTAATCATTACAGGAATTACCGGATTTTTCTATTTTAGAATCAGACAATAAAAGTTGGAAAGAAGGTTGATATACCATTCTTTAGCATATTAAGTTGTGTAATTTTTAAATATTAGAGAACTAATTATGGCAAATATCAAAAATATTGCAGCTATACTAATTTTAGGAAGTCTGATTTCAATTTTTAACATAAGGGCTACATATGCACAGGTGGATTTGAATAACCTGGGTCTGCATGAATCGAAAACATTTTCTAAAAATCCTATAAATGTACTTCAAGCATTGTATTTAGACTCTGAAGGAAATCCTTCTCATGAGGTCTTTCTGAATAAGAATAAAATACGACCACAGAATACTTTAGACGAGATTATTCCCTATTTCACGCTAAGTATTTTAAAAAGTGAGTGTCGGGAAAACGATGGAAAATTAATGCCAATCAAAACAGCTGAATTTTTGAATTTAGATTTTTTAATGGAGACTGTATTAGAATACAACACTGTTAATTTTGCATCTCCCATTTGGGATGGTAGGGTATATGAAGAGAATGGAAATTTAATTGTAGGTGGTTATTCCTCCAGGTATAATGAAAGACCGGTTGGGATAATAAACAACAATGGAGAGTTTATTCCTCAATTGAAGGGTGAAAATTCCATTGAATTTCCCATTTTACAAATACCGGCCAATGAGATTATATTCGATCCCTTCGAATGGAAACTCCTCAGAATAACAACTGGTAAAGGCGAGGCTACCAAAAAAAATGTAAAACAGTTTCTCCCCCTGGATGTTTATAATTCAAAGAACGAATTATTGGAAAGGATGACTTTTAAATTAGAGAACAAATCTTCAAATTCGTTTCTAGTCTTATATGGAATTCTGGATGGGGTGAAAATTGAATTAGCCAGCTGTAATCTAAATACCTCAAAACTTGTAAAAACCCGAGAAGGCTTTCGGCCTGAGCTAATTGAGGGCTGTAATCAACCAGGTAAAGGTGAGATTCTTAGCTTGACTTTCCTGGGAGAATTCTCTGAATCAGTTTCAGTCATAAATTCAGATCTTATTGTAGATATTGGAAATGGAAAGGCTAACAAAGAACCTCAGTCAATAAGCTCAATTATTCAAGTTGATGGTGATTTTCAGGACTGGAGAAACATTCAGGGCGTTTCTGATATTCAAGGAGACTACGTTTCCTATTTATATCCAAATCCTGATACCGATTTGTTGGATTTTAAAGTTTCCAATGATGATAAGTACCTTTACATATATTCCAGGGTTTTAGGAGCGCATGGTCGTACTGGTGAAAAGGGAAGATATTATTGGTACGTATATATTGATATAGATTCTGATCCAACAACGGGTTATCCACCTACACGCGATGATAATTGTTATTTTGGTATACCCATAGGCGATGATAGTGAAGCTCAATTTGAATTTGTGGGTAATACTTTTGTAAAAACTTTCTTCGGATTTACTGGAGTTGGAGCAGAAAAAGAAGTTCTCAGTGGTGAATTGAAGTTGGGGCCTTCCTTTTATTCACCACAAAGCAGTGATGGGCAAAATAGAGATAGTTATAAAATTGAATATGTAAATCGTGAAAAATCACGTTTTATAACCCACGATTATACAGAAGGAACTAGTGAAGACATAATTATTGCTCTTTCACCGGATGGTTCTGAGGTGGAAGTAAAAGTTGAATTGGCTGGATTCTTGAAAGATGTTTCAGGCAATAGGTTAATGCGTATTGGTAATAAGATTGACATTGCCGTAGGTGTTGAAGGTTCAAGTAACCACTATAAATCAGATGATTGGGGCGCAGATTCGAGCCCTGTAATTTACGGCTATGAAATCAAATGAGGTAGAAATTACAATAGAAATCAATACCTTAGCCCAACATTACTTCAATGTTATGTACTTCTCCGCTCTTATAAAGTGGCAGTACTTTTGATTCATGGAGTTTTCCATCAATATGAATACTTGATATCCCTCTATTTACCTGCTTATTGTTAAGTATTTTGATTTTGTAAGTCGCTCCCCTGAACTTACGGGTAACTTCATACCCCTTCCAATGTTTAGGAATGCAGGGATCGATCTTTAAACCATCATAATCAGGCTGAATTCCCAGGATATACTGACTGATGGTATAAAAGTTCCATGAGGCTGTACCAGTTAACCAGGAGTTTTTAGCTTCTCCAGGCTTAAAGGCATCTTTCCCAGCTATCATTTGAGCATATACATAGGGTTCGGTCCGGTGCAAATCACTAATATCTTCGAGGTAGGAGGGGCATATTTTTTTGAAATATTCCCATGCTTGGTCACCTCGGCCGATTCCAATTTCTCCAATAATTATCCAGGGATTGTTGTGACAAAAGATGCCTGCATTTTCTTTATATCCCTTGGGATAGCTTGATATTTCACCATATTCAATATGGTATTTGGTAAATGCTGGATTATTTAATACAATGCCATGTTCGCAATCCAGGCGTTCTTTCACCGAATCAAGGGCTTTTTCAATCATACCCTCTTCTTTACCAATACCAGCCATGGAACACCAACCGTTGGATTCAATAAATATTTTGCCTTCGGTATTCTCATTGCTGCCTAATTTATTTCCATAAAAATCATAAGCGCGTAAGAACCATTCCCCATCCCAGCCATGCTGCACAACTGAGGCTACCATAGCATCTACATGTTTTTGGGCACGGGTGACCTCTTCTTCTTTACCAAGTTTCTTACATAGTTCGATGTAATCCCTGCCATAAACCACAAATAAGCCTGCAATCATAAGCGATTCAGCCTTAGAACCTTCTGATTTATTTTCTGTAGTTTGAAAAGACTCATTTGGGTCGTTTGAAAAACAATTGAGGTTTAAGCAATCGTTCCAATCAGCTCGACCAATTAATGGTAGTCCGTGTGGGCCTAAATTATTTATTACATGGTCGAAAGAGGCCGTGAGGTGATCAAAAAGTGTACGGGCTAAAGAAATATCATTGTCAAAAGGAACCATTTCATCAAGAATGCCAAAGTCACCTGTTTCCTTTATATAGCTGATGGTTCCAAGTATTAGCCACAATGGATCGTCGTTAAAGCCACTTCCAATATCATTATTTCCTTGTTTGGTAAGAGGCTGGTATTGATGATAGCAACTACCATCAGGAAATTGAGTAGAGGCAATATCAATTATTCTCTCCCGGGCTCGCTCAGGTATTTGATGCACAAACCCTATTAAATCCTGGTTGGAATCTCTGAATCCCATTCCACGTCCTATACCACTTTCAAAGTATGATGCTGAACGTGAAAATAAGAATGTAATCATGCATTGATACTGATTCCAGATATTCACCATGCGATCTAATTTCTCTTCTCCTGAATGCAGAATGTAGGAACCCAATAAATTATCCCAGTATTCTTGTAATTCTGAAAGAGCAAAATCTACTTTCTCGGAAGTGTCGAAACGGGCTATAGTTTCTTTGGCTTTTGTCTTATTGATTATGCTTTTGGATTCCCATTTCTTTTCCTCCTCATTTTCAACATAACCTAAAACGAACACATAATCTTTTGTTTCGCCTGGCTGCAATTCCACTTCTATATAATGTGAAGCAATGGGTGACCATCCTTGTGCCACACTCATCCCAGGTTTTCCATTTTCTACTGCCTGAGGTTCATCAAAGCCATTATACAAGCCAAAAAAGGTTTCCCGATCTGTGTCGTATCCTTTGATAGGAGTATTTACTGAATAATATGCATAGTGATTTCTTCTTTCCTTGTATTCAGTCTTATGGTAGATGACGGAATCTTCAATCTCAACTTCACCAGTAGAGAAATTGCGCTGAAAGTTTTCCATATCAGTGGCAGCATTCCATAAAGCCCATTCAATAAATGAGAATACTTTTATTTTTTTTATTTTACTGCTGGTGTTGGTAAGGCTCAGCTTTTGAACTTCGGCCTGGGTTTTAAGTGGCACGAAAAATAATACCCTGGCTGAAATGCCATCCTTTAGACCTTCAATTGAAGTATAATTCATGCCATGTCGGCATTCGTATTTGTCAAGCTTGGTTTTACATGGTTTCCAACCAGGTGACCATGTACTATCACCGTCTTTGATATAAAAATATCGACCCCCAGCATCGGTAGGAACATTGTTGTATCGATATCGTGTTATTCTGCGGAACTTTGCATCTTTATAGAAAGAGTATCCTCCTGCAGTATTTGAAATCAATGAGAAAAAGTTTTCTGTGCCAAGGTAATTGATCCAGGGGTAGGGTGTCTTAGGATTGGTAATAACATATTCTCTTTGAGAATCATCGAAAAATCCAAACTTCATTATATTAACTTTTTACTTAATATTGATAATATATTCTTTCCTATTCATCTGCCTGGTCAAGTGCTCTTCTTTTTCCAAGTTCAAGCGTGATTTCATCCATTTTTTTCTGATTCAATGGATATAGTGTCATAACACCTGCAGCTATTAATGTAATAATAGTGGGTATCCAACTCATAAGCATTTTTATTCCAGGAACGGCACCCTGAATGGCTACGGCATCCTGACCTCTATAATGAAAAGCCGCTAATACCAACCCTATTATTGCACCTGCAATTCCTCCTCCAAACTTTGTAGCAAAGGAACCTGCTGAATAGATGAGACCAGTTGCTCGACGCCCATTTTTAAATTCAGAGTAATCGGCAGCATCACCAAGCATCGCAAAAAATAATGTTGGGAAAATTGCAGCAGCAAATTCTGAAATAATTCCAATGGCAAATATACTTCCGGTATTATCCGGTCCGCAGAAAACAAATAAAGCATTAACAAGACCAGAGAAAATTAAGGCATAAATAAAAAGTTTTCTTTTGCCTATTCTTTTACTTATGGTAGCCGTTATCATGGCTCCTCCTATCGAAGCAATCATAAGTGCAACCATATAAGAGGCAGCCAATAGTTGATTATGTAGATAATGAGTAAAGAAAATAACTACAATACCTTGTTTAATAGAGTTATAAATATTGAATAAAAGACCTATTATCAAGAGAATAATCCATGGTTTATTCCTAATCAGGTTTTTCAAATCTTCTGATAAATTGCTTTTTTGGGCTTTTGGTGGGGCAATTCTTTCTTTAGTCGTGTAAAAGGTCACAAACAAAGCTAAAACCAGGACAATTGATAAAATGTATATAGAATTACTATATCCTCTTCTTTGGTTAATTATGGATATTTTCTCTGCAACAAGATCTTCTTCCCCAATAACGAGAAATGTATATTCTTCATTAGCTTCCATTGAGAAACTTTTTCCCTGAGTAGGAATATCGTCTGTACTGATTGAATTAGCATCGACCCAGCTGAACATGGCAATCCCATCTTTGGTTTTAATGTTCACATTCTTAAAATCTTGAGAAGCAGAGACAATAAGTTCATACTTTTTAGAATCGAGTTTTTCTATCTGGATAGTTGGATCAATATTTCCAAAGTGGGCAACCAAAAACAATAAAGCACCCTGAACCAACATTCCTCCTGCGAACGCACCAACCATTCTGTATGATCCTAAACTTGTCCGCTCTTTATCATCCCCAGTCATAACAGCCATTAAAGCTCCGTAAGGAATGTTATTAGCAGTATAAACGAGCGTAAATACTATATAGGTGACATAGGCATAGACAATTTTCCCGCTTGGACTTAGATTCGGACCAGTGAAGAGCAAAGAAAGAATTACTCCTAATGGAATTGCTGTCCATAATATCCACGGACGAAATTTGCCATATTTCGATTTAGTTCTATCGCCAATTATACCCATAAGTACATCGCTAATTCCATCACTTGATCGGGCGACAAGCATGAGGATCCCCACAGCAGCTGGATTCAGTCCAAAAACGTCAGTATAAAAAATAAATAAGAAAGTGGATACTCCCCGCCAGGCAATGTTTGCTGCACCATCGCCAAGGGCATAGCCAATCTTTTCAGTAACTTTTAGTTTTACATTAGAGAGACCCATACTTGTATAACCTATTTAGGGAGTTTATTCAGATTAAATAGAATTGTCAAACCGTTCAAGTTTCGTTAAATTATATACTTCTTTGCTATAAGTAAAATATTGGGCGGGTTTGTGTTTGACGTCTTTTTGTTTTTCGTTAAGAGGAATTATATATTTCATTTGTAGCACTTTCTTTCTAAAATTTCGCCTGTCAAATTTTTTCCCAAGAATAACTTCATACAAGCGTTGTAATTGAGAGATGGTGAATTTTTCTGGTAAAAGTTCAAAGCCAATTGGATAAGTGCCCACTTTAGCCCTTAATTTCTCGAGGGCTTTTCCCAAAATAAACCCATGATCAAATGCAAATTCAGGCAATTCGGTAATTGGAAACCATTTTACATTTCTTTCTTTTAAGGAGAGCGTAACAGTTGTATTGTCAATTAATGCAAAATAGCCTATTGTGATAATCCTATCACTGAATCCTTCGTTTCGTTTTTTAAACCAGATTTTATCTTTTGGACTATTCGTACGTTTTACAGCACCAAAGGCATAGAACTGTTCAAGGAAAATATTATCAAGGCCTGATAGTTTTTTGAGGACGCGTGTGGCTGCTTTATCGAAGTCCTCATCTTCAAAAATATGATTTCCAGCTAATGTCCAATCTTTTATAATGGGTTTGCCTGTTTTTTCATCATCCAGTTTACGTTCTACTAGTAAAACATTTAACTGTTTGAAGTCAAATCCAAAAATGACACAGTCAACTGAAATATTCGGAATAATTTTTCGCATCTATAAAAATATTATAATGCGTAAATAATACACTATGTAAATATAGAAAAAAAGATTAATTTGTGAATCTATTGTCAAAAATATTTTAATTTTATAGACTTAAGCATCACTTTATTATTTTCCATACAATAATATGTAGCTTGATAATGAAAACATTAGGGAACTTAATATGGCTTTTGTTTGGAGGGATATGCATAGCCATTGAATATTTAATTGCAAGCTTTTTACTTATTATTACCATTATTGGAATTCCTTTTGGAATGCAGACTTTAAAACTTGCTGGCCTGGCATTATGGCCATTTGGAAAAGAAGCTGTTTATGTGAATAATCCTCCTGGCTGCGTATCAACTCTTATGAATATTATCTGGATAATAGTTGGAGGGATTTGGATCAGTCTTTCTCATATTGTTTTTGGAATATTATTTGGAATAACAATTATAGGTATCCCATTTGCAAAACAACACTTTAAATTGGCAGGCCTGGCTCTTACTCCCTTTGGCAGAGAAATAAGAAGTACATAGTTTTATTTCATAGATTACTGGTGAATTTACATCAGAATACTCTCAACTTTCGTATTAATTAGGAAATATCAGGATTTTATATTCCTGAATATTCAGGTACTCCTATTGCCCCTACTTATCGTGCATTTAACTCATCCGCCTGAGAAAACCTCTTCATAGAATAAAAATAAAAAGTATACGAATTAGGTGATATAAAACTAATAACGTATATTTGATCAATAAAAGTATATTTATGAACATTGTAATGAACACTCCAAAGTATCGGGATATATTCAATAAAGGCAAAGAACTTTTCTGGAAATACGGAATAAAGCGCGTTACCATTGAAGAGATATGTAAAGAGGCAGGTGTTAGTAAAATGACTTTTTACAAATTTTTCCCCAATAAAATTGCCCTGGTTAAAGCAATACTTGATGAGGTATTTGAAGGATCTATTGAAGAAGTCAACCAGTTAATTTTGAGCGATATTCCTTTTTCGAATAAGTTAGAGAAGATTTTTCAATTGAAGATTGAAGGCACAAAAAATATCAGTATGGAATTGATTAACGACCTTTATAGTAACCCTGAATTGGGTTTGGTTAATTATATGGCTGGCCTTCAGGAAAAATCAATGGACGTTATTGTTAATTTCTATAAAGATGCTCAGGATAAGGGATACATCAGGAAAGATATAAAAATTGATTTCATCTTAGCATATTCCTTTCAGGTAATAAAACTTATGGAGGATGAAAATTTAGTTTCCAAATATGATGAACCGCAGGACTTGATCATTGAAGCCATGAATTTCATGTTTTACGGATTGCTCCCACGCGAATGAATATAAAGGAATTCATATCTGCCTTAATATTGGTATTTAGTGTTCTCCACTTATATGGCCAGGACAGTATCCCGAAGGTTCATCAATCATTAGAATATAAAGGCCAACTCTCCATCTGGGCTAATATTAATCCAAAAAATCCCTACCCACTGTATCTGGGAGGCAGATATATACCACAGCTTAATTATGAAATACAACTTCCCAAAAATAAACTAATTGATTTCGAGGCATCTGCAAATATTTATGGAGAAACGGGAATTCACTTCTTTGATTCTGCATCTGCGTATGGAGATATTAATCCATACAGGGTATGGGGCAGGTATTCAACAGAACAACTCGAAATCCGCTTGGGCTTACAGAAAATTAATTTTGGGTCGGCTTTTATGCTTCGCGCCCTCCGATGGTTTGATCAAATAGATCCACGTGACCCGTTGCAGCTGACAGAGGGAGTTTGGGCCGCTTTGGGCCGATATTACTTTTTGAACAATGCGAATATCTGGCTCTGGCTATTGTATGGAAATAAAAATTTGGTTGGAATGGAGCTTTTGAAAACAAATACAAATCATCCCGAGTTTGGCGGGCGGGTTCAAACTCCGGTTCCACGAGGAGAAGCTGCCATATCCTATCATCACAGGGTGGCTGATTCCAGGGACCTGGATGGTTTGGTGCCCATTTATAGTGAAATTCCGGAGAACAAGATTGGGGTGGATGCCAAATGGGATTTGCTTTTAGGGGTCTGGTTTGAAGGGGAATGGGTCAATAAAAGGAAAGATTTGGGGGAGTTCACGAATCAGGAGGTATTTACTGTAGGCACCGATTATACCTTCGGTATTGGCAGTGGATTGAACCTGGTATTGGAACACATGATTATTGCCAGCGATGAAAAGGCATTTCAATTTTCAAATACCTTAAATTTTTCAGCTCTTTCAGTGCGGTATGCCGTTGGAATGTTTGATAATATAAATGCTATTATATACTATGATTGGACGAATAATGCACTGTATAATTTTGTGAACTGGTACCGGCAATTCAACCGAACAACATTATATGTGATGGCTTACTGGAACCCTCTGAACAACCAACTGCCAACTATGGGCTCCACTCAAAACATGTATGGTGGGATTGGACTCCAGCTTATGTTTGTATTTAATCATTGAAATGTGATATCTTAATACCTATAAAATTCAAAACTATGAACATAATTGAAATCAACAACCTGGTAAAGAAGTTCCCCGTTGGGAAAGGTTTCTTTACGGCTCTAAACGAGGTAAATCTCAGCTTTGGGAAAGGAGAGTTTGCCGGTTTTGTTGGTCCCAGTGGATCAGGTAAAACTACCTTACTAAATATTGTTGGCTCATTGGACACACCAACGGAGGGTAGTGCAATTGTTTTGGGTGAATCAATTTCAGAACTTACGCACAAACAGTCAGCAAAACTGCGAAGTAAGCATATCGGTTTTATTTTCCAGACCTATAATTTACTTCCTGTCTATACTGTATATGAGAATGTTGAATTTTCTTTATTACTGCAGAAAATTTCAGCACCTGATCGTAAAAAGGCAGTTATGGAAGCTCTGGAATGGGTTGGTTTAACTGATAAGGTAAAGTCAAAACCAAATATGTTATCAGGAGGCGAAAGTCAGCGTGTAGCTATTGCACGCTCCATGGTGAAGAAGCCAGAGATTGTTCTGGCCGATGAACCTACCGCTAATCTTGATTCTAAAAACTCTCATCACATTCTTCAAACTATGAAAAAGCTCAATGAAGAGCTTAAAGTTACTTTTCTATTTGCTACCCATGATGAAAAAGTAATGAAATATCTTGACAGAATTGTCTCATTGGAGGATGGTAAAGTAGTCAGCGATAAAATCATAAATATTTGAATCATGATTGCATTAAATTTAGCATTTAAGAACCTTATGGGAGCGGGTCTCAGAACCTGGCTGAATGTGCTGGTACTCTCCTTTGCATTCGTTTTAATTATTTTTTACAATGGAATGTTGGATGGTTGGAACCGGCAGGGTCGAAATGATACCCAGGCCTGGGAAATTGGTCAGGGACAATATTGGCATCCTGAGTATGATAAGTATGATCCATACACAATCCAGGATTCTCATCAGCCATTATCTGAAGAGGCGAGCAATCTTGTCAAGGAAGGGAAAGTTACTCCTATGCTAATTGTTCAGGCCACGGCATACCCCCAGGGAAGAATGCAAGGTGTTCTGCTTAAGGGAGTTGATCCAGATCAAAAGATTCTATCACTTCCAACTTTAGATTTAAAAAATGTTCAGGATGGCTATTCAGGCATCATTGGCAAACGAATGGCTGAAGCAATCAAATTAAAAGTAGGGGATAGGGTTCTTATTCGCTGGCGTGATATAAACGGAACCTTTGATGCACGTGAAATTCAAATTGCATCTATTTTTAGTTGTGATGTTCCCTCTGTAGATTTTGGTCAAATGTACTTGTCTATGGATGTGTTGCAGGAAATGACAAATATGAAAAATGAAGCTACTTTACTGGTTGCTGGTGAAGATTGCACCTTGAAGGAAATGGATGACTGGAATTTTAAAGATACAGACTTTCTATTAGCTGATTTTGATAAATTAATTCAATCAAAAAAGGGAGGGGGAGTTGTTTTGCAGGCTGTACTATTGCTAATTGCATTATTGGCAATTTTCGATACACAGGTTTTATCCATATTTCGCAGGCAAAAAGAAATAGGGACCTATATTGCATTGGGACTAACCCGTTCACAGGTAGTAGGCATATTTACTGTGGAAGGCGGAGCACATAGTATTCTAGCGGCACTCGTGGGGGCAGTATACGGTATTCCCCTGTTTATTTATCTTAATAAAATTGGAATTCCCATGGGGAAAAGCTCCGGGGATATGGGAATCACATTAGCAGAAACCATATATCCATATTACAGTGTAAGCTTGATAATTTCCACCCTGTTACTTGTGGTAATATCTGCCACTATTGTCAGTTATTTGCCGGCACGTAAGATTTCAAAGATGAAACCCACGGATGCATTAAGAGGGAAACTACAGTAAAATTAAGCATGGGGTGACCTATCTGATAGTGTCAGGTTGCCTTAAACTGCTAAAAGCAAAAAGAAATGATAAAATTTATATTTAAAGGAATTCTAAGAGATAAAAGCCGGAGTATTTTGCCAGTTATGGTCATCTCATTGGGGGTATTTCTTACCGTCTTTATGAGTGGTTGGATGAAAGGGGTATTTATGGATATGGTTGACTTAAGTGCTAATTTTACTACTGGCCATGTGAAAATAGTGACCCGGGCATATGCTGAGAATGAGGCTCAGTTGCCCCTCGATCTGGCATTATTGGATGTGGATGAGTTGATGGTTGATGTAAATCGTGAGCATCCGGATTTAAAATGGATTAAAAGAATCCAATTTGGCGGCTTGTTGGATATTCCTGATGCCAATGGAGAAACAAGGGCACAGGGCCCGGCTGCAGGAAAAGCAATAGACCTTTTTTCACCAGAGAGCGAAGAGGCAGATAGGATGAACATTACGAATTCAATTGTTACAGGTAGAATCCCTGAAAAAAATGGAGAGGCACTGATAAGCAATGACTTCGCTGAAAAGTTTGGAATGGAAATTGGAGATGAAATCACGCTTTTTGGGTCCACCATGTACGGTAGCATGATGTTCAAAACCTTTGAAATGAGTGGTACTATTAGCTTTGGAAATACTATGCTTGACCGGGGTGCAATTATTATAGATATTTCTGACGCTCAATTGGCCCTTGATATGGAAGATGCCGCCAGTGAAATCCTGGGTTATTTTAGAGATGGTAAATATGACGATGTAAAAGCAGATACTTTAAAAGCTTCGTTTAATGCAGCGTATAGTTCTCCTGACGATGAATTCTCACCACAAATGCTTAAGCTCCGGGAACAACAAAGCTTGGATGAGTTGCTGAACAGGGCAGAAAGCATGTCTGGTATTATGGTGTTCATCTTTATAATAGCCATGTCCATCGTATTATGGAATACCGGGCTTCTGGGTGGCTTGAGACGATACAGTGAGTATGGAGTGCGATTGGCTTTGGGTGAGGAAAAGGGACATATTTATAAAACAATAATATATGAAGCCATTATTATTGGAATTATTGGTTCCATTGTAGGAACAATACTGGGGGTGTTGGCATGTATGTATTTACAAAAATATGGTATTGACTTTAGCGCCTTAACCAAAAATATAAATATGATGCTTCCTCCCATTTACCGGGCAGCGGTAACACCAGAATTGTTCTATATAGGATTTTTCCCCGGTTTAATTGCCATGACACTGGGCAGTGCTCTGGCAGGTTATGCAATCTACAAACGTAAAACAGCTCAACTTTTTAAAGAACTGGAAGTTTAGTAAGAAGTATTTAAAGCGAACTAGAATCTGAAGTAAATTATAGCATGAAGATTGGATGGTTAAGTATTTGAGAATTAAGAGGTATTTCATCCATAATAGTCAGAGATTATAGAATAAATAAATTTTAGGCATCAATTTTGATTTATATATAAAAAGCGGATTAAAATGAAAAGAATAGCAATAATATTAGGCATCTTATTCCCACTGGGCCTTTACAGTCAAACAGCAGATGAAATATTGGATCGGGTAGATAAAAATATGTCTGCCGAAAACCGTGTTGTTGAATCATCCATGACCATACACGGGAAACGCAACAGTCGCACCATGACTTCAGTATCCTATTCTGTGGGTGATGAACAGTCGTTCACCGAGTACCTGTCACCAGCACGTGAAAAAGGAACCAAGATGTTGAAATTGGAAGATAAATTGTGGATTTATTCCCCAGATACCGATCGAATCATCCAGATATCAGGTCATATGCTCCGTCAGTCAGTGATGGGTTCCGATTTTTCTTATGAAGATATGATGGACGATCGGGAGTTAAAAGATACTTATAATGCTACCCTGGTTGGGGAAGAAGAGGTTGATGGTATAAACTCTTTTGTATTGGAACTAATTGCCAAAGTAGAAGGTGTAGCTTACCATTCGAGAAAAGTGTGGGTCGATAAAGAGCATTTTGTACCTTTAAAAGAAGATTTATTTGCTAAAAGCGGGCAATTGCTTAAAAGAACCAATTTGTCAGATATTCAAAAGGTACAGGGAAAATGGTTCCCTATGAGAATGGTTTATAAAGATATGTTAAAGCAGGGAGATGGAACGGAATTGCATATTACCAAAATTCAGTTTAATCAGGAAATCCCGGAATATTTATTTAGTAAAGCCGCTTTAAAACAGTAAATTAGCCTGGTTGTTACACCTTTGATCCTACTTAGCACCTAAATTAAAATGAAGAGAATTACTGCCCTGTCCCTAATTATTGTTGCTACTCTAATAAGTTGCAACCTGACACAATCTCAGAATGAACTGGCTCATAGGCCTGAAACACAGGCACTCATCGACTCACTGGTGGTTGCAAATGATATTCCAGGCCTGAATTTTTCTATTCTACTTCCTGATGGAACACAAGAAAATTACTCCTCGGGTTATTCTGATGTCGAATCTGAGATTATGCTAGATCCTGCTGATGTGCTTTTTTCAGGCAGCATTGGCAAAACCTATGCAGTTGCCATTCTCATGCAGCTTGTTGATGAGGGGATGGTTTCTCTTAGTGATAGCATTGCAGATTACTTCCAGGAAGTTGATTGGCTGAGCAGAATTCCAAATATTTATGAGATTACAATAGAAATGTTATTGAAGCATACTACAGGCATAACCAGGTGGGTAATGAAACCTGAAGTATGGAAAGTTTTGCATGATAGTCCGGATAAAGTATGGAACTATGAAGATCGCTTTGCTTTTGTTTTTGATGATGAACCTGCTCATCCGGCAGGCGAAGGATGGGGCTATTCTGACACAAACTATTTGCTTATCGGTATGTTAATTGAGAAGCTCACAGGTAAAGAATACTATGATTTACTGGATAATCGAGTTTTGAAGCCTACAGGTTTAAAAAGCACCTATCCTTCAGACCATCGCGATATATATAATCTGGCACAGGGATATTCCAGGCTTCCTGATGATTTCATGATCCCGGAAAAGGTTGTTTTGGATGGCAATTATGTATTTAATCCTCAGATGGAGTGGACCGGAGGAGGAGTTGCTTCAACCACTTCAGATCTGGCTAAATGGGCTGAGATCTATTATACTGGCAATCTATTTTCTGATTCACTTCTTTTAAAAATTGTTTGTCCTACTGATGAGGCAATCAGACTGGGAAAGAAGACCTTGTATAGTATGGGGAGTTTTATTTTTGAAACAGATAATGGAATTGCCTATGGCCATAGTGGTTTTGTCCCTGGCTTTAACGCACTTTTTGCATACTATCCTGAAAATCAAATAGCCGTAGCCCTTCAATTTAATTCTGATTATGCAGGAGCCAAGTCAAGACTTAATAGCTATCTGGATCAGATAGTTAGCTTATATATGTTTGAGTAGTTTAAGTTAATTGCTGTGCTTTTTCAGTACAGATTTTGATTAAGTTCCCTTCTCTAGTCTATTTTACATACCAGTTTTTGCTCGCTGATAAAAAGCGAGCCCTGTCATTATGAAGAATAGAATTATGGATATTATAGTCCATGGTTTTCCAGCCTGAGATGCCAGGCCTATCATACCTCCCGTACTGGCGAAGAAAAACATAGCATACGATATGGCCATCCACTTTGTATGTCTGAAATCAAACTTTAAAATATAGTCAAGTAACAACTCAATAATTATAAAGCAAATCATCAATCCAATTTGAACAAAGTATAGGGTTGGTCTTTGAAATTGCGCCGCATTAAACAGGAGATAGATCAATGGAATAGCAGTAATCATAAAGGCAATTCCGGTCCAATATTCTGCTGAATGTTGATTTAATAGTCTAAAAATAAATATCAAACTGCTTGTAAGGAGGATGAAAATGGCCGTGTAGGCACCGATTTGATTTAGTTTAATAATGTCCATATGATCTATATTTAAACATCAGTTTGTTAGTGAATCAAAGCTAATAATTTCTCATATAGCAAAAAATGATTATTTCTAATTATAATCTTTCTGAAATTTGTAATTCAATACTAAAGGCAATTGCACTTTTCTAAATAAAGGGAATATTCTTTAAGTTTGAGTTTAAAAAGAATACCAGGCACCTTCAAACAAAAATTCTTAACTTTATTAAGTTTTCTAATAAGATCTACAATTCAATAAATGAAGAATACCGAATTTATTCCAGATTGTAATAATATTTTACAAGTCCTTTATAATAGGAAACCCAAACGATTACCTCTATATGAACATCATATTGATGTAGCTTTTATCTCCAAAGCGATGGGAGGAGAAGTGGCATTGCAGGGGAATAAAGAACTGGATTTTGAAGAATATTATAGAAAAGTTATCAGGTTTTGGAGGGACATGACCTTTGATGCTTTTGATTATGAAGCAGCAATTTGCGATATATTCCCAGGACATGGAGCCATTGTAGGAGGTATGTTGGGCCCCATTCAAACAAGAGATGATTTTAACAAATATCCCTTTGATGAGATTCCTTCTATTTTTTGGAATACTTACAAACCACATTTGGAGGCTATAAGGGCTGTACTTCCAGAAGGAATGAAAGCCTATGGAGGGTGTGGGTATGGTATTTTTGAATCAAGTCAGGATCTGGTTGGTTTTGAGTCTTTGTGTGTGATGCAGTACCTTGATCCGGAATTGTTTGCCGATTTGTTTGAAAGGATTGGAGACTTGTATGTTGAGTTATGGTCGAAAATGATTGCTGAATATTCTGATATATTTGTTTTTTACAGAATGGGTGACGATTTAGGTCATAAAACCTCTACGATGTTCTCGCCTGATACCATCCGAACCCATATTTTACCCCAGTACAAGAAGGTAATCGATCTGGTTCATTCGGCTGATAAGAAGTTCTTATTGCATAGTTGCGGATGTATATTTGACATTATGGATGACATTATTGCTTTGGGCATAGATGCGAAACATTCAAACGAGGATCAAATTGCAGCTTTTGAGAAGTGGATTGAACTATATAACGATAAGATCGGACTATTTGGAGGCATTGATGTAAATACCTTATGCCTCAAAAAATATGATGACATATACGATGAAGTGTTAGAGAAAGGAACACAATTCAGAAAGATTTCCAGGGGATATGGTATAGGATCAGGAAATTCAATTCCTGACTATGTCCCAGTTGATGGATTTTTTGCCATGATCGATGCGGTTAAAGAAATTCGAAGAAGGGAATTGTAAATATTGCCTCCATTCCGTGCGTTTGTTGGCAGAAGTCCATGTTCACAAATTGGAATAATGAAATAATGATTAAAAAATTAGTATTCATGAGAACATTGATTAGGCTTACTTTTATTCTATTGCCACTATTTCTTTCTGGGCAATGTTTAGCAGAAAACTCAAAGAACTTTAAAGCAAAGAACCAGGTGACTGATATTGTTGTTGTTTTTAAGATGCATGTGGATATAGGTTATACCAACTGGGCAGAAGGTGTTCTTCAGAAGTATTGCAACGAAATGTTGGAAGAGACATTGAAGTCTATTGATGAAACATCAGAATTACCAAAGGAAGAACAGTTCGTTTGGACTATCCCAGCCTGGCCCCTGAAATATATGCTTGAAAACTGTAGCCCTGATAAAAAGAAAAGATTGGAAAAAGCAATCAAAGATCAGCGAATTGTACCACACGCACTACCAGTAACTTTTGAAACAGAAGCCAGCGATCTTGAAAACCTGGTACGTGGACTATCATATTCTTCTGAAATAAATAGGGCATATGGTCTACCACCAGCTCGCGATGCTAAACTTACAGATGTGCCAAGCCATTCACGCATTTTGCCAACTTTGCTTAAGAATGCAGGTATCGATTTTCTTCATCTTGGGTGTAATCCTGGTTCTGCATCACCCGATGTTCCTACTCTATTTTGGTGGCAGGGACCTGATGGATCAAAGCTTCTCACATTTTATTGGGCTGAATACTATGGATCAGGCATACTTCCACCGAAAGACTGGCCACATAAGACCTGGCTGGCTATGATACATACTCATGAGAATTCGGGAGCTCCCTCACCAGAAGAAGTAGCTAATTTGTTAAAGGCTGCAAAAGAGGAGATGCCCGATGTTAATATTAAAATTGGCCGCCTATCTGACTTTTATGACCTTTTAATGAAGGAAGATCCTAACCTGCCCATTGTTACAGAAGATATGCCTGATACCTGGATTCATGGTTATATGTCAAACCCCCGAGAGACAAGATTGAGTAAATATCTTCAGCGTGAAACCTACAATACTGAAACCCTGAATTTGCAACTAAATCAGTGGGGGATAACCAACAATAGTATAGAACCTTACATAAGTAATGCGGTTGAAAATATGGTTTTGTACGACGAGCATACTTTTGGGGCTGCCATGACTCATGCAGATCAGCAAAAATGGACCTATGGCGATGATTTTAAGATAAATAAATCATTAGGAAACTATGATTTTATTGAAGGAACCTGGCATGAAAAAGGCAACCGTATAAAAAATGCTGAAAAAATTATAGTTCCATTAATGAAAAATCAATTGAAACAGCTTGCTTCTTCTGTAAAAGTGGGTGGAAAAAGAATAGTTGTTTACAACTCTTTGCCCTGGACAAGAAGTGGGCGAGTTAATTTTTTTGCTGGAGTTTATCAAAAGAAATTTAAAATTTATGGCCTCAAAGATGCAACTACTGGAAAAGTAATTCCTGTATATGAAGACTGTAATTTGATTTCATTTGATGCAGACTCAGTTCCCTCTCTGGGATATAAAACATATATTCCAGTATTGAATCCTATTACAACTGAATCAAGCTTCATAATCAATAAGAATAAGAATATTCTGGAGAATCAATATTTCAGCCTACATATCGACAAAGAGAAGGGAACTCTGTCATCTGTATACGATAAGCAGAATAAAAGGGAAATCGCCGGTCAAAATCAGGATGAATGCTTTGGTCAGTATTTTTTAGAGCGCCCAGGGCAGGAAAAAATCGATGCATATAACAAAGCCTATGTAAAGCCTGGAGCAGAGAATTGGGCAAATGATGAAATGATACGACCTGCAATTCCAAACCAGGTGAGCAAAGTTTACAAAGGGTCATGTGAGAAAATTGTGTATTTGGACATGGGGAATGCCATACGGGCAACTATATTTGGAAAACTGGATGATGAAGATGCACAGCGGTACCTGGTTAGCTATACCTTATATGAGAATCGGCCCTATGTTGAAATAGTCTGGGGAGTAGATGGGAAAGCCCCAAATTCATTACCCGAGGCCGGATGGCTGGCCTTCCCATTTAATATAGATGATCCCGAATACCGTCTCTATCGTACCGGAGGTATTGTTGATCCCCAAAGGGAGTTGATTGAAGGTTCAAATCATGATTTCTATTTTTTGAATACTTCAATGAGCATGTTTGATAAGCAGGGAAATGGAGTGGTATTAAACTGTCCCGAATCGCCGGGAATTAGCATAGACAAGCCTGGATTGTTTCAGTTTTCTGGAAAGAAACAGTTAACCACCGGTACCGTATTTGTCAATTTATATAACAACCAATGGGGTACCAATTTTACAGAATGGATAGAAGGTTCATTTTCCTCTAAAATGTATATCTGGAGTTACCAGAACTATGATTCTGAGGAAAGTTTTATTACACCATCTGAAGAAACCAGAAACCCCTTGCACGGAGTATTCTATGAGGGAGATGAAGGAAATATGCCATTGAGGCAAAAAGGGATATCACTCAGTCAAAAAGGTATATTATTAACGGCTTTTGGGAAAAATAGAGATGGGGATGGTACAATACTTCGCTTATGGGAACAATCAGGAAATGAAGGAGTATGTAGAGTTAGCTTTCCGAAAGGAAGTGGTTTTACAACAGCTACACCCTGTAACCTCAGGGGAGAAGCTATGGACAAGGAGAAAATTGAAATTGCAGACAATTCATTTTCTACTCATATTCTAGCAAATCAGCCAGTTACATTCATTTTGAAATAGTTAAATGTTTTGTTGTTGAGTGTTATGGGAAGAAGTTTCCGGGTCTTATACCTGATTTGACTAATGTTACTTAAGGTATTCCCTGGATCCTCACGAAGTTTTTCAGTTTGTTAACCATTGGTCAGTAAATATTCGATATCCAATTCCAAATCTGCCGTGCCCCCCGCGACTAAAAAAACTAATTGAATATTTATCGGTTAATCTTCCAACTGTACTATATGAAAAGTAGTTCTCTTCAATAATTTTATAATCCCAGCTTTTTCCTTCATCATCACTGTAATATATAGCTCCTCGAACACGATCGTCATCCCATTGTTCCTTTTGAATTGTTCTATCCTCCAATCCAGTAGGTATAGAAAAATATAACCTGTCATTGATCCTGCACAATGTACCGTGGCACTTTATATCACTGATATAAATGAAGAATGGATCAGACCAGGTTTTCCCACCATCGTAACTTTTATGAGCAATTCTCTCATTAATTCCTGGGAGTAGGGTCGATTTTGGTAGAAATTTCTCATATCTCTCAGGGTTATTTAATCTTCTGATTATAAGTAAAGAATTCCCCTCATCTATAGAAACAGCGGATGCTTCATTTGCTAAATAGTCTGTAATCATAACATTCATCTGCCAGGTTTCTCCATTGTCATCACTGTGTATTACTCCAGAACCAGTACAAAGGTGGTTTCTGAAATTATCAGTGATTGTATCTTTTTCAGGTACGGCATACATAGGGGCAGCAAGAATAAATCTTCCAGTGTTTTTCCCTTCAGTTATTTTATGAACCTGTCCGATAGTATTCATGAAAACAGGAATAAATCCATTGTAGTTCTTGTAAAGAGGTGTTTTGTCATTCACTAATGTTTCCAGGTTCCAGCTAATACCATCATCATCCGAGTAGTATCTACACAAAACTGCAGCCTTGTTTTCCCCCACCTCTTCCAGGTTAATACCAGTTTTTTGCTTTAATAAATTCGGATCATGATTGTAGAATTTTTTAGTGACTTTAAGGCCGACACATGTTAAAAAGGAAATACGTTCTTTCCCATTGATCTCGGCGGTATAGGGTGATATAGCGAAGAAATTCATGGGTGAAGAGAGTACTTCAACGCCCTCCCATGTTCTGCCTAGATCGTAGCTTTTATTCATCAAAATCACCTTCGGATCATTGTCACCTCCACTGAACAATCTTCCCTGGCAAAATACCAGTAAAGTACCTTTGGAAGAAATTATAAAAGAAGGTTGAAAGGTTTTACTAACTTCTAAATTATTGATCTTAAATCCAGGCTCAAAGACCATCCCTAAATCACTCAAGCCATCTAGGTTAATAAGATCTGTATTGCCCAAATTAGGCTGCCCAGTAATAGTATTTGAATACAAAATACAGATCGTAAAAAATAGCTTGTATTTTAATGTTGACATAATAATTGAAATTATTAATAAAATCAGGAAATATAAAATTTGCTGTAAAATAGGCAATCTTTATTATTTAATATCATCATGCTTTTAATTAATCAAAACCATAAATCCCCATAAACAATTCAAAAATGAGGTTATGTATTTTACATTAAGTTTTGTACTTTTAGTTCCTTGCTATCTCTGCCAATAATCTTATTCAAAGTTTAATTAAGAATTTAAAATTATGAAATTAAAATTAGTATCAGTTCTGGTTTTTCTTGTATTACTAATCAGTAGTTCTTGTTTTGCTCAATTCACGCCTTTTCACCAGTGGACTTTTTTGCCAGGTTCAACTATGGATGAAATTATAGGTGAAGCTTCTGGTGAAACAGCCATGAACAATATGATTGAAATGAGTGCCTACAACCACAATCGATTGGAAAAAGAGTTTGCAACAACACTACTTGAGTCTCAGTTCGTTTTCGATAAACTTATAGAGTATGGAATTGCCGAAGCTAAAATTGACAGGTTTAAGAGTAGCCGAAAATCATGGGATGGTATTCAGGGAAGCTTGTGGGAAATTAGCCCTAACAGGTCAAAGCTGGCCGATTACAGGGATTTAACTGCAAGCCTGGCATCGGGTAGTACAAATGCTGATGTGGAGGCAGAGCTTGTTTGGATTGGAGATGGGAGTGATTCATTTATTAAAGATCTCGATCTGAAAGATAAGATCGTAGTTACAAATGCCAGTATATACAGGGTGCACAATAAGGTGGTTGAAAAGGGTGCGCTTGGTTTGATTTCATTCTACTCCTCCCGCCCTCTAATTGATCCACTCCAAATCCCAATTAGCGGGATTTATTCAGACAATCCGAAATTTGCTTTTTATCTTTCTCCACGAGATGGATACATTTTAAGAGATCGATTGCTTGGTGGCCAAAAAATCAGGGTACATGCAGTGGTAGAATCAACCATGCAGGATGTGGATATGCAGGTGCCATCTGCCATCATAAAGGGAACCGATGATAATGCAGATGAGATTATCTTCTCTGCTCATCTTTTTGAAGGCTATACGAAGCAAGGAGCGAATGATAATATCTCCGGTAGTGTGGTAATCCTTGAAATTGCAAATATCCTGAATAAAATGATCAATGATGGTCGCATAGAGCGTCCTAAAAGAACAATTCGTTTTTTATGGGTGCCGGAATATTCAGGCACAGGTGCATGGGTCAAGGCAAATCAAAAAATAACGGAGAAGACGCTTTGTAATATTAACTACGACATGGTTGGACTATGGCTTGAAAAAAGTAATTCCAGTTTTTGCCTGATGCGTACAACATTTGGTAACCCTCACTACCTTAATGATGTAATGGAGCATTATTTGCGTTATGTCGGTGAGACCAACCGGGAGATGATAGCCAGCCGTAGTTATTCTAAATTCCTCAATAGAATTGTTGCACCAAGTGGCTCAGACGATCCCTTCAGGTACACCATAGAAACTCATTATGGAGCTTCTGATCATGAGGTTTTTAACGACTGGGGTGTACAGGTTCCCGGAATAATGATGATAACCTGGCCAGATCTATATTACCACTCATCTCATGACAGGCCTGAAAATTGTGATCCAACACAACTAAAACGTGCAACTGTAATTGGAGCAGCGGCTGCATACACTATTGCTAATTCTGACAATGATATGGCCAAGGCAATTGCTGGTGAAATCACTGGAAATTCTGCAAAACGTTTAGGGTTTCAATTTACGAGGGCATTAGATCTAGTTAAGAGAACTACTAAAGAGAATTTTGAGGTGGAATGTAAAAAAGCTCTGGGATTTATGGAAGCCAGTGTTTTAAATGAGAAAGAGACGCTTGCCTCAATTTTGGAACTTACGGAAGGAGGCCAGGAATCTGTAGAATTATTACAAAAACTGGAGAAATCAGTAGAAAGTTGTGAGAATACCTTAACTAGCGTTTTAATGGATTATATTGATCTCAAAGCACTTGAGCTATCTACTCCTTATAACTCTAAGTTGACTAAACTTGAGAAAGAAGCCTCTCGTATTATTCCTGAACAGACTTTAAAGGTAATAGAGAGTAGCTACCGTGGATATTCCGATATTATTAGAAATGCACCAGAGGAGGTTCTCAAGAAGTATCCTTATAAAAACATTTCTGATACCCGTGAGTTGGGCCGATTAGTAAATGGTTCACATAATGTTCTGCAAATAAAGAAAATGCTTGATACCCAACAAAGGAGAGAGTCAGGTTTACAGGACATTATGAATTACTTATATGTTTTAAAGGCGGTAGACCTCGTTTCATTTTAAAAAACTGCATTCTAGTCTTAAAATGTTTTACGAAACAAAAAATTATAGAAGTGAAAAGAAGATCTTTTTTGAAAAGAACAGTATTGAGTGCCACAGCATTATCAACGGCCTCTTTTATGACATATGGCTCCAATTCAATTTTTAATAAGAGTGGAGATAAATCAATGGATCTAAAAATATCTCTGGCACAATGGTCTTTGCATCGCCAGTTTCAAAATGGAGTTCTCAATCCCAATGATTTTGCCAGTATTGCCAAAAATACCTACAGTATAAATGCAGTAGAATATGTGAACCAGTTTTATCAAGACTCAGTAAAAGATGAGAAATTCTGGATTAGCCTGAAAAAAAGTGCCGATGATGTTGATGTTAAAAGTTTGCTAATAATGGTAGATGATGAAGGAGATCTTGGAGATGGTGATAAAAAGGCAAGAAAGGAATCAGTTGAAAATCATTTTAAATGGGTAAATGCAGCAAAAATTCTGGATTGTCACTCAATCAGAGTAAATGCTTTTGGAGATGAGTCAGAAGAAGTCTTTCGAGCTGCAATGATTGATAGTATGAGCCATTTGTCTGACTATGCTGCCAAGGAAAATATTAATGTTATAATTGAGAACCATGGTTTGTTTAGTTCTAATGCCAAACTGATAGCTGGCATTGTTGAACAGGTTAATAAACCCAACTTCGGAACATTTCCAGACTTCGGAAACTGGTGCCTCAGTGCCAAGTGGGGCAGCACGCAAGGCGATTGTAGTAAGGTATATGACAGATACCTGGGAGTATCAGAATTTATGCCCTTTGCAAAAGCAGTTAGTGCCAAATCATATAATTTTAATGCAAAAGGAGAGGATAAAATCATAGATTACTATATGATGCTTCAAATTGTCAAAGACGCAGGCTACGATGGCTATATTGGAATTGAATATGAAGGGGAGGAGCTGAGTGAACACGAGGGAATTCTTGCTACTAAAGCACTTATAGAGAAGGTTTGGGGAAACCTTGACTAATATTTTATTGTTCTTGTTTTGCTGAGTAAGTACCCTGTTTTGGTTAAATTCTCTAAGCTAATTCCTTAGAAATTCAGGAACGGTTTACTTTCAAAAATATACTGGAAGAGTAATAGAAATTTTAATAATTGTGTGAAAACCAAAACATTTTTGTATATTGCCAGATTGAGTATTTTTTCGAATAATTTCATTAACTGAGAGGAGTTTATAAATGCAGGATAAAAAGCAGGCTACTTTTAAATCACCTGACCTAACAAAGTTACAAGCAGTAATAATTGATCGAAGGACAACCATATATATACCTCTTGATGCAGATGCCGAGGAAGCTAAAAGTCGTTATTTATCCTGGTTTGATGGCAGTAGAACGCTTAATCCTTAAATATGAAGAATCAGCCACAAGTTTAAGTATTCTTAAACGGGGACAGCTAGAAACCGAATGAGCTTTCGGGATAGTTCAACTATATCAATAAATATCCACTTTTATCATTAAAATTGAAAGTCCAGGGATAATCATTGCCTTTTTCTTAAAGTTCAGATCCGTTTCAATTATATTTACATTTGGTGTTTTGCCAGGTTCATTGTAAATATCTGGATCGAGGTGATGAATAAGCCATTGCGTCCCGGTCTTGGAAGTTTTGATTTTTCCAAGATCAAACAAGAGGTTTTCAGAGCTTGATGAACTGTTTATTACAGCAATTGTAAGCTCTTTTTTATCGGAAGTTAAAGCTATTGAAATATCAAGATTGGGGTGGTTGTTCTCAATCAATACTGGAATGGTTCCAAAATTCTGGCGGTATAACTTTAAGGGCAAACCAGTTGTAGCAAATCCCGCTGATGTAGGAGTGGTTTTTATACATCCAATCACATTGACGGTTTGTGCATAATTTGCCATAAAAAAAATATCGCTATTTCGAAAATACGCATGTAGCCCTTTTGCTACCCCCAGAGCATCTTTTTGATGATAACGTACACCAAGTTCACCATAAATATAATCACCATACCAGTAATTCCATTCGTCCATAGCTATACGGATATTTCTCCCTTTCAGACCTGGTATTGAATCACGGTAAGTACGATGAGCTTCTGCCACTCGATTTATTGATTTGGCAAGCTGGGAAATATGATCAGAAACACTATCTAATTCCTGGCAATAGATGTGTTCGCTTAAAATATCCATATTTTCTGCGCAAAGTTTTAACATTGTTTTGCTCCATTCACCCACGGCACCCACCGCTATTAGCTTAGCCTCTGGATCAATATCCCAGATAGCCTCGGCTATCCGGTTGTGCTTCTGCACGTATTCTTCTAAAGGCATGTGACCCAGCTGCCAGCTACCATACATTTCGTTACCTACAGCCCACCATTTTACTTTGTAAGGTTCGGCATGACCATTTTCTGCCCTCATCTTTCCCATTTTAGTGTCAGTGGAACCATTGCAATATTCAATTTCACTGGCGATTTCTTCAACAGTTCCTAAACCTGTGTTAACAGCAATAAAAGGCTCAGCATCAATAATTTTCATAAGTTCCATATACTCATGAATTCCCACATCGTTTGCTTCTACACCTTTCCATGCCGGGTTTTTTCTTGTCGGTCGTTTATCCCGATCACCAATGCCATCCATCCAGTTGTAACCACTTACAAAATTGCCTCCTGGCCAACGGTAAACCGGTGAATTCAATTCTTTTAATAGGCCTAAGACATCCCTTCTCCAGCCCTTTATATTATCAGAAGGCATTATTGAAACAGTTCCGATTCTAAATTCCCCCTTACCAGTGCTGAATATTTCCAATGCCACCTCACTACTCGAAAAGTTTGGAGTCAAATCGAAGGAATAGCTCAAAAAGTCATTACTTATTATATTTAATTCCTGAGAAATTGAATCTCCATCTGTTGATATCAGCTGTATTGTAACTGGTAAGGTATTGTTTGAGCCAGAAAGTATAATATGTCCGGTATATTTTTTATTTGCCACTACCTCCAGGTGTGCTTGCCTAATTCCGGCTTTCGATCTACCACCCGGACTCTGAATAATAGCCGATTGCTTTCCTGTATATGGCTGAATAGTATCCATTTTAACTGTTTTGTGACCTAACATTTCCCAGGGTGAAGCTTTCAGGTAGCTATATTCACCAGCATTCCAATAATCATCTGAATCGGTTGCCCAGGGGGAATAATTTTGAACTATTGGAAAGTAAAATTTACGATCTTCGAGCATTTCAGCCCATAATCCGCCATAAATACACCTGCCCAAATGCTCTATAAACTGTCCATAAATATATTTTTCTATTGGTTCACCAGTTTTACTTATATCAACCTCAACTGATGTTTCAGGAATTTTGGTATCGCAACTAATCAGGTTTGAAATAAGAATCAATGATAATAAAATACTTATTTTAGATAAAATGTTGTTTCTCATTCTGTATTTTATTGAGGTTTTTTGAATAATTTAAAGTCAATTCATAAAAGTAGTTATTTAGCTTATCAGTCATGAAATTTCCATTATTATTGTATTTCTAATTATTTGAATCATGAATCGCCCTTTTAGTGATTGTTTCGTTATATTAGTTGATGCTAAAGTAGATTCATCGAAAACTTTAATTCGATTGCATTTGGAGACATGATGCAGTGTACTCAAAGAAGGGATATTTACGAAAATGGTATCTTTAGTACATAAAAAGAATCAAATGGAAATACAGCAACTGGTATTAGCCTCCGGACGCCATCTGAGTTATGTTGAATTTGGTACCAAAAATGGAACCCCTGTTTTCTATTTTCATGGTTTTCCAGGTTCGCATTTAGATATTGGTGTCTTCAAAGGAGATGAAGTTGCAACCCAGCTGAATATTAGATTGATTGCTATTAACCGTCCAGGTTATGGATATTCTGATTCGCATCCTGGGCGAACCTTATTGAATTGGCCTGATGATGTAACCGCAGTGGCCGATTCCCTGAACCTGGATACCTTTTCTGTATTAGGCTATTCTGGTGGAGGCCCATTTGCTTTAGCATGTGCCTATAAAATACCTGACCGTCTGCGGAAAGTAGTAGTGTTGAGTGGAATGGGTCCCGGCAATTCACCCGGTGCAAGAGAGGTACCATCCTGGGCTATAATAAGGTGGCCGGGATTTATGCAAAGAATCATCCTTTCTGGAATGAGAAAAATGGTAACAGGTAATCCGGAGAAAATCCTAACCAACATGAACAAATCTCTTTCAGAAGTTGATTGTGAAACTATGAAAAATCCTGAAGTTCAAAAAAGTTTTATTGATGGTTTTAGGGAAGCATTCAGAGTAGGATACAAGGGAGCAATGGAGGATGCACGGATTTATAAAAATAATTGGGGTTTTGAATTCCAGGGAATTAGTCATCAAATTTATTTATGGCACGGAGAAAAAGATTCAAATGTAAAGATTGAGACAGCAAGATATATAACAAGCCAACTCCCGAATAGTGTATATAAGTTTTATCCTACAGAAGGCCATCTTTCTTTGATAGAAAAAAATTCTAGGGAGATATTTAAGCTGTTTGTGAAAGAATGAAGATTTAATCTATAAAAATTACAATAAGTCATTTTAAAGCCTATAAATATTGTAATTATATGAAATGCATATTTCAAATAATTTTACTGCTTTTGTTGGTTGTTTCTTGTGAGAAATCAAATGAACCTTTGGGTTCAAATACAGGTCAAAATAATGATAAAAATGTCAGGCAGGAAGCGATAATCGATGAAAGTGATCTCTATTACTTGCCAGTAGATACAGGTGGAATACATAGGGCATATCCTCTGGGGGAAACCAATGCCGATTTTGGACATTATGTGTATACCCCAGGTGGATATGAAAATGACGGTCCAAAGTATCCTTTGATTATTTTTCTGCATGGTTGGGGCGAAAGGGGTGATAGTGGCATGGACGAAAAAATACTTGACAGAATATTAAGCCATGGACCACCAAAACTTATTAGACTGGGTCAGTGGGATCCCAAATATCCATTTATAGTGGTTTCACCTCAATTGGTAACAGAATATTGGCCAACGGAGAAAGTCCATAGATTTATAGAATACATAATAGAAAATTTCCAGATCAATACAAATAGAATTTATCTGACTGGACTGAGCCTGGGAGGGGGAGGGTGCTGGTACTATGTTGGGGAAATTGACAATAATTATGCAGCAGCAATAGTACCTATATGTGGATCAGGGAATGATTTTTTAGTTAATAATTTGAGAAAAGTACCCATCTGGGCATTTCATGGTGCCAAAGATGATCTTGTTAAAGCGTATGAAAATTTTGGATCTGTTCCCATGGTTGAAGCTATAAATAAAATGGATCCTCCCGTATGGGCTAAAGTTACAATATATCCTGATGCTGGCCATGATGCCTGGACAAGAACATATGACGGATCAGGTATGTTTACCAGGGGCGATCATCATGAATATAATATGAATATTTATGAATGGATGTTGCAGTATAAAAAAGAGTAGTAGCCCAATCATTTTTCTTCTTTTTCTTTGTTCCAAAGAGTTCTTTAATCTTTAGTTTCTGGCAACTTTTCACAACTTGTCAACATTGCTTTATTAGATCACAAAAAGCTTTAATTTTAGTTCCTTATTTCTTAGGAAAGGGTTACGAATTTATAATCAATTAAAACATTTACTCATCAACTTAATTATCAATTATGGGCGGAATTTTTGGCACTATTTCTAAATCAGATTGTGTAAGCGATTTATACTACGGAACAGATTATAACTCACATCTTGGTACCAAACGTGGAGGAATGGCTGTTAAAAATGGTAACGGTTTTACCCGTGCTATCCACAATTTGGAGAATTCCTATTTCCGCACGAAGTTTGAACCCGAACTTCCTAGATTCAAAGGCAACAGTGGGATAGGGGTAATCAGCGACACCGAATCCCAACCAATAATGATCAATTCTCATTTAGGGCAATTTGTTATTGTGAGTGTGAGTAAACTTGCCAATATTGTTGAACTAACTAAACGGGCCCTCAAGCAAAAGCATCACTTTTCGGAAACCAGCACCGGAACCACCAATCCAAGTGAACTTATTGCTATGCTTATTAATGAGAAGGACAGCATAGTAGCAGGAATTGAAAATGTTTTTGATCTGGTTAAAGGCTCCTGTACCTTATTAATATTAACTAAAGAAGGCCTTTATGCTGCTCGCGATAAGTTGGGCAGAACACCCATTGTTCTTGGTAAAAAAGAGGGGGCTTTTGCAGTGGGTTCTGAATCCAGTTCGTTTTCAAACCTGGGTTTTGAAATTGAACATTATATTGGTCCGGGTGAAATATTATTTATCACTACTGACGGCTACGAACAGCGTCGAAAACCAAATGAGAAAATGCAGGTCTGCTCCTTCCTATGGGTATATTATGGGTATCCCAGCTCATATTATGAAGGCATCAATGTGGAAGATTCCCGTTATCGATGCGGTGCTGCCCTCGCTCAGAAGGATGATATTGAAATTGATTATGTTTCGGGAGTTCCTGATTCAGGAATAGCACATGCCATTGGGTATTCAAACCAAAAACAAATCCCTTACAAACGTGCTTATGTAAAGTATACACCCACCTGGCCACGGAGTTTTATGCCTCAAAATCAGGAAATGAGGAGTTTGGTAGCCAAAATGAAACTTATTCCCAATAAGGCTCTTATCGAAAATCAAAAATTAGCATTACTGGATGATTCTATTGTAAGGGGTACTCAATTGCAGGATAATGTTCAGGTCTTAATGCAATGCGGGGCCAAAGAAGTACATGTTCGACCGGCTTGCCCAACCCTTATTTTCCCCTGTGAGTTTTTGAACTTTTCAAATTCACGGTCAACCCTTGATCTGGCCGGTAGAAAAGCCATTAAGGAGCTGGAAGGTGAAGAAGATAAAGACCTGCAGGAATATGCCAACCCGGACTCTCTAAAGTGTGCAGCCATGGTAGAGAAGATTCGGGAGAAAATGAATGTGACCTCCCTAAAGTTTCAACGTCTGGATGATTTAGTGGAAGCTATTGGGTTACCTAAAGAGAAACTTTGCACCCATTGCTGGGATGGGAGTAGCTATTTCTAGTTATTGAGATTTAAATCCAATTATTTGGTGAAAAGGCCATTGAGTAGTATGATGAGAATTATAAGCAAAATTTTATTCATTATATTTTTGCTGTTTAATATTAATCTCTCTAATGCTCAGAGGGTTAAGACTTTTGCAGGAAATGGTATTGATACCCTGGTAAATGGGAAAGGTAAAAAGGCGTCGTTTGGCAAGTGTTTTGGAATTGGAAGTGATACAAACGGGAATCTTTATATTCCTGATACAGACCACAATATTATTCGGAAAGTTGATTCCCAAGGAAATGTAAGCACGTACGCGGGTACAGGAGAATTTGGAAATACCGATGGGAATGCAAAAACGGCAAGTTTTTCTGAACCGGCAGGGGCCTATGCTGATGAAAAGGGGAATGTTTTTATAGCGGACTGGGGAGGAAACAAAATAAGAAAGATTGATGCGAATGGAATTGTTAGCACAATTGCAGGTTTAGATAGCACCGGGTACCTGAATGGAAAAGCAGAATTGGCTATGTTTTGTGCTCCCAGAAGCTGTTGTGTAGATCAGGATGGGAGTATATATGTTGGAGATTGTTGGAATCATAGTATAAGAAAGATTACTCCTGAAGGGGAGGTTGGTACCTTAGCTGGAGGCGGACAGCCCTATGTTTATTTTAACAAAGGCAGCTGGAAAGAGGGTGTTGGACTTGAAGCTCGTTTTGATGCTCCTTGTGGTGTTGCAGTGGATAATCAGGGCATCGTTTATACAGCTGATGCAAACAACAACAGAATAAGAAAAATTACCCCTGATGGTGTTGTTACAACTATTGCAGGAAGTATGGATGCTGCCGGAGAAACTGGAGGTTTGAAGGATGGTGCAATTGATTCAGCCATGCTCTGGGTACCTACTGAACTTGTGGTGGATGATGAAGGATATATTTTTATTGGGGATTCATATAATAACTGTGTTAGAATGTTGACTCCTGATGGTTTTTTGTTTACCGTAGCCGGGAATGGAGAAAAAGGATATAGGGATGGAAAAAAATCAGTCTGTGATTCTCCAAGAGGGGTTGCACTAATTGGTGATGATGTATATTTCTTTGATTTCAATAATAACAGGGTAAGATATATAAAGAATCCGAAAGAGTATTTAAGGAGAAAGGGAAAGCTTTAGATTTATTCATAAGTATAGTTGTATTTATACTAAAGAATAATAATTTATATATTTATAAATCTAAAAATTGAGGAGATTAGGGCTAGCTAACTTTATCAGGATTTCCATCCTAATGTTTTGAGAAATAATTTGGAGTTAGCATATTGATTCTTCAATAAATATATAACCGCAGCTTGATTGTACCTGCACCATCGAAACACTATGAAACACAAAAATCTTGTTACAAACATTTTATTTCTCTTGCTTTTTTGTATGGCCTGTGCCAACGGAACAAAGCCGGAAAAGCAAAATCAAACCAGAATACCGGAGAAAAAACAATTAAACGCTTATAGCGCTGATAGCCTGGATATTGATGTGTTTAATATTATAATGCAATATGCGCAAACAGAAAAACTGAATGAGGAAACACTCCCTGAAATTGAGATTGCTGTAGCCCGCTATTTCTTATCAACGCCTTATGTGGCAAAAACACTGGACATAAATGGAGATGAGCATCTTGTAATAAATCTCCGGGAGTTGGATTGTACAACATTTTTGGAGAATGTTGTTTCTATTTCCACTTGTATCAAAAATAATACAACTGATTTCGAAACTTATTGCCAGACCCTTATTAAGTTTCGGTACAGAAACGGTATGATCGACGAATATCCCTCGCGCCTGCACTACTTTACCGACTGGCTTCTCGATAACGAGAAAATGCAGCTCATTTCCATCATTAGCAACACTTTTGCAACTGACAGGTTTGATCCTACAGTGAATTTTATGTCGACTCACCCCCAAAGCTACCCGCAGCTGGAAAAAGAGGCGTACGTAAAGCAAATAGCCGAGAAAGAGAAGGAAGTTTCTATGGCCAAACTTATGTTTGTGCCAAAAGAAAAAATCCAGGATATGGAAAGCCATATACAAAATGGTGACCTTATCGCTATTACTACTAGCATTCCAGGACTCGACATTGCGCATGTTGGCCTCGCCTATTTTGTAGACGGACACTTACACTTGTTTCATGCTTCGTCTACTCAAAAGAAGGTGGTTGTCTCTGAGGAAACTCTTCAGGATTATCTGAAAGGAATAAAGAAAAACAATGGAATAATCGTGGCCAGGCTTCGCTAGTAATTCTTTGTAAGGTAAAGATGGAATTATGAATAAATATATTGCACTTTGTTTACTATTGATGATTTGCAGAATTGCTTATAGTCAATCTTTAGATCCCACAGATTTAGATAATCTTCAAATTAAAACACTTTCATCATTAGAAAAAATTACAGATGATTTGTATGTTCTTGATTATAGAGCTGACTATTACTTTTCTGAATTCTTAACCAGAGGTATTGGAAACTTTTCTATATTGGATTTTATTGAGAAATATTTAGACACCATTCCCAGGAGTAGCATTTGGTCATGTTCTGCATTTATGGCAAAAAATGATAAGGATATTATTGTAGGAAGAAATTTTGATTGGCAAAACATACCTGGACTAATCCTTTACACAACTCCTAAAAATGGACACAAGTCTATCTCATTAGTGCCAGTTGACCTCTTATTAAATAAAAACGCTAAAACTGTCTTTGATAATAGGAAACTATTGTGGGCCCCATATTTCCCGGTTGACGGTATGAATAATAAAGGTCTTTTTGTTGCTGAACTTGCAGTTGAAGGTGAAAAGGTATATAACGAAAACAAGATTACATTGGCTAGTTTGCATCTCATCAGGTTACTTCTTGATTATGCATCAAGTTTAGACGAAGCCTTAGTATTATTGAATAATTATAACAATGAAGCATCATATAGGTCTCATTTTTTTATTGCAGATTCCTCCGGCAGGTCAGCAGTAGTTGAATATACTGATAATATGATTGTTATAACTAGAAATAAAAAAACCTGGCAGGTTGTAACGAATACAATGGTTTATAAAAAATCAGAGAATAGCTTAAGAAATGTATGTAATAGATATAAGGCGATGTCTCAATATTTTGCTTCAAATAATGGTTCGGTGTCTACATCAGATGCATTAAATGTCTTAAGAAATGTGTCAATAGAAGGAGAATATTCTTCCCAATATAACATGTATTCTTCCACCCAATGGTCTGTTTCGTATAACTTAAACAAAAGATATATTGATATCGTATCTGAGAGAGATTATGATAATATATATCATTTTGAATTAGATTCGACAATAAATCGTAATCAGAAATTTGGTGATCCTGAAACACAGTACAAATGATAACCTTTACTGTGAGAAAATATTAGTAACATTCCATGTAGGGCAATAAATGTTAATTTTAAAGAAATTTATTGTTACTATAATTGAGATGTACAATTAATGGTCTTTTCAATTAGTTCGGAAAAAACAAGACTTTTTTAAATTTTATGCACCATTAACAATTACAATTAGATTGAAAACTAGACGATTAACCATCGGGACTTTTTCCATTTACATTACACTGGTTTTTATCCTATTTCAATTTTCCTGCAACAAAAAGGAGGAACCCACACCAGGTAATTTGCAGCAAATTGGAAATTCTCTTGAATTTGGAGAGGTAGGAATGAATGCTCCTTCTATAGCCCAGGAAGTAAAGATAAGCGGTAGTAACATCACAAGTGAATTACTGGCTGAAGTGAGCGGAGACTTTGAGATAGCCGTTGGAGCTGAAAATTATTCTACCAAAGTGTCAATAGATCCGCATAACGCAAACAGTGAGGTTACTATTAAGGTTAGATGTAAAGCCACCAAAGTGGGTGGTTTACAAGGTAAACTTACTGTTTCCGGCTATGTAACAAGTGAAGCCAGTTTCGATCTTTCTGCAATTGGTGTTGAGAAGTTACACAAGTTTACCACCTTTAATGAAAAACACCTTGCCTTTGGTGGGGGAAATTCACAAGCAGCAATTGGGACCTTTAATTTTCCTGCTGAACAGGAAAAAATAGAGAAAATAACCATGTTCGTGAAACTGGATTGCCCAATAGGAGGATGCAATGCTTGGGACGTATTTGCCAATGTCAAAGTGCGAAATCCCGAATCAGATGAATGGATGGAGATTGGACGTTACATTACACCTTACGGAGTTGATAACTCAGAAGTTGAGATGGGGTTTCCGATTGATGTTACTGACTTCAAAAACTTGCTAACAGGCGAAGTTGAATTACGTTCCTTTATTGAAGTGTGGGGAGCTGATGGTTGGCTTCTTACATTAGATTTTGAAATTATTGAAGGAACTCCTGACTACAAGTATTACAAAGTAGCTACTATTCTTGATTATACCAGACATAGTTTAGATGGAATTCCTTACGGAGAAGAGAATGAACATGTAGTAGACAGATGCATCGACATTCCAGCCAATGCAGAAGCCTCTTTATTTCGCACAATTATTACAGGTTGGGGACATGCCACACCTTCTGACAATGATGGGAGAACATGTGCCGAATGGTGTTTTCGTACACATCACATTATTATTGATGACAATCCGCTTTTTACACATGATATGAACGGTATTGGTTGCGCAAATAATCCTGTTCAACCTCAAAGTGGAAACTGGCAACCCGATAGAGCAGGGTGGTGTCCAGGAATGGCAGTTCCTGTGCGTATTGATGAATTTCCACATTCAAGAGCAGGTGAATCATTTTGTTATAAATACCAGTTAGAAGAGTGGACAAACGATATGCAATCAACTGCACAAAACAAACATGCATATTATTCCATTTCCAGTTATATGGTTGTAAAAAGTAATACACCTATTGATGTACCTGTTGTATATTAATCGAATAACTCTTATTTTCTATTGATTTATAATTCAAGAAATGAAATATTCTAATGATACATATTATGCCCAAACTATTTCTGACATTCATGCTGATTGCTATTAGCAGCACCACTTTTGCACAAAAGGTATTCTCAGTAAAATATGAAAACCAAGCAGATGTGAAGGTCTTCGTAGTAAAATATGAAAACCAAGCCGATTTAAAAGTCTATAAAGTTAAATACGATAATCAAGCCGGGGAAAATAATGGAAAATGGTTCTTCACAAAATATGAGAATCAGGCAAAGAAAAAGATATATTTTGTCGACTATGAAAATAAAGCGGAATTAAAAATATATTTTGTAGAGTATGAGAATCAAGCAGGCTGGCGCAATAAGGAGAAGATGCATCTGATGTTTTAGTTCAAAAGTATGACTTAACTTTATCTAAAATTATTCCGCTTTAGCTTGAAAACTTACATAAATAAGATTGCTATTGAGCCTATTTTGAGTTAGATAAGTAGGCTGGAATTAGAGACGCTTAGTGATCAAGGTATTGAAAGTTGGAACAGATTGTATTTTAGTATAGGTTTTCAAGTTTATTTAATAACGGGCAAGCATTAATTCAACCAATAAATCCAGCGGAAATCCTTCCTGATTCTCATAGTATTATAAAGCCACCATGAAAAATATATTATATAATATGCACTCAGCAAAAAGTCACAAGCTCCTATTTCTGATTATCATCTCGTTACTTGTATTTGCCTGTAAGTCAAAATTATCTGATACCGACTCCCCAAATCAGGGCAAGTCAAAGAACTTCAAGGTAATAGGTTATCTCAGCTCAAAAAATCTTGACAAGGTCGATATGATTGATTTAACGGCCCTGACGCATCTCGATTTGGCCTTTGCCAATCCCGATCAAAACGGAAAGCTGATTTTTAATGAAGAGCAGAATCTTGCAAAGGTCATTAAAAAAGCACATAAGGCAGGAGTAAAGGTTTTTCTTTCAATTGCGGGTGGTGGTATCAATGATGAACTTGCATCGAATTGGCTTTCGGTTCTACAACCAGAAAACAGGGAAATTTTCATTCAGGAAATAATGGATTTTACAATAAAAAATAATCTGGATGGAATAGATGTTGATATCGAATGGAATTTAATACCTACAATAGGTAATCTGTATACCCCTTTTGTAATAGAATTGCGGAATGCCTTGCATAGCAAAGAAAGAGGCATTTCTTCAGCCTTGAATGTTTCAGGCCTACACGAGGGCATTAGTCAGGAAGCTCTTTTGGCCTATGACTTTATTAACATAATGGTATATGATAAGACAGGTCCATGGCGGCCCGAAGATGCAGGGCCGCATTCACCTTATTCTTATGCCGAGGAAGCCCTGACGTATTGGACCAAGGAAAGAAAAATTCCTACCGAAAAATTAATATTGGGCATACCTTTCTACGGGTGGGATTTTGACAAAGTAAATAGCATTGCCTATCGGGAACTTGTGGCCATAGATTCTGCAAATGCCTACCAAGATCAAGTGGGCAACATTTACTACAACGGTATTCCGACTATCAAAAAAAAGACCCGATTGGCTATGAGATCATTTGGAGGTATCATGATATGGGAACTGGCCCAGGACTCCCAAGATGATCTTTCCTTGCTTAAAGCCATAACTAATACTATTAAATTAGGAAGTTTAAAAGAGGATAATTAATCTGATTACCAAATAAATATGAATTTGAATCAAGTTGAATCTTTAAACGTGTCGCTTGAGGTTTTTGTGTTTTCAAAAATCACATAACTAGGTGTTTATGAGTTTATTTTGAAAATCATCAACTATCTCATCATTCCCAATAAAAAGATTCATGTAGAACATTGATATACAAGAAATCCTGACTTAAATATTATTTGTTCATTTTTGGAGCGAGAAGCTAACTTTCAACGATTTTTTATATTCTAGAATGCTGTATAAAGACTTCACATAGCTGATATTCTGCTATGTCCATGTTTTTTGAAGGAAAGCTGTAAAGTTTTGGTGCATAATATTATGAATATCTTCATCAGTATAGCCTTTGTCAGATAACATTTTAGGGACTTTTTGAAGATCAGCAATTGTATCTAAGTCGCCTGGGCATTGTTCTTTACCAAAAGCCCCATCTAAATCAGAACCTATACCTGCATGAAGTGAATTTCCAGCTAACTGACAAATATGATCAATGTTATCGATCATTTGGTTCAATGTAACACCCATGCTCTCCGGTGTGGATTCTCCTCTCACCCAATTTGGAACCATCATCCAGGCATCTAAAGCAATTCCTATAACAGCACCTCTGCTAATAAGCTCATTAATTTGTTCATCAGAATATTGTCTACTGTGAGGCACAAATTTTCTACAATTATTATGACTGGCCCAAACAGGGCCGTTAAAAATTTTCAATGTTTCCCAGAAACTTTCATCACATAAATGTGTGGCATCCAAAATTAAATTTAACCGCTCAATTTCTTTTAATAAGTCTTTCCCTTTAGCTCCAATCCCACCTGTTGAATCGGTCCCCTGAGCATAGGTTCCGGGACCATAATGCGCAGGGCCAATAGCGCGTAGCCCCTGTTCAAAAGATCTTTCTAAATGGTCAATTGTAATGATTGAATCAGCACCTTCCAAACTTAGAATGTATCCAATAGGTTTTTTTATCTCAGAGTTTTTCCACAAATCAATATGTGCATTCAATTGTTCAGTATTTGTTATTTGAACCATTTCACCCATTTCTTCCATCGCTTTATACCAGGCTAATTGTCCCTGGGTTTGTGCCCAGGCCTGATGCGGAGAGTTCCAACCCGGCAGTGTGCTTCCCTTTTTTACATATCTGCCTATTTGAGTAGCAACACAAATGCCTATATTCCCTTTTCTCATGGCATCAAGTGAAACAGTATTTTTTTCTCTATCCGGTTTGTCGGTCATTCCGGCCTCACTCTTCCTGATATCTTCAACAGGCCATGTTAAATCTCTGTTCCACTCCAGTGCATTCATAGCTAAATCCAGATGGGCATCAAGTATAAACATAGTTTTTAAGGATTAAATATTCATTAAATAGTTATTTTATGATCTCTTGCAGCAATCATCCACGAACCCATTATTTTCCCCTTAGACACAGTGAATACACTTTTATACTTGGCTACTGTGGGGCAAATATGAATAGGTAATGCATAAAAAATAGCACCCATATTATACTTATCATGATCTTCACATTGAACCACCAAATGCTCTTCACTTTGACTTATCTGTTTGAAATTAGTAAGTTCTAAAAATTGCACTCTGGGTAAACTCATCTCGGAGGCAACAGATTTATGTCCAAGGTCAAAACAAATCAAGTTTCCTTCGGGTTTACTTACAATTCTGGTTAACAAAACAGCTGCAGGCAGGAAATTTAAATCTTTAAAAGCCTCTCCATATCCGGCATCCCATAATAATGGTGTGCCAGGACTGGTTTCAATATTTTTTCTGGTGGAATGAATAGGAAATGTGGGGGTGCCTCCAGCAACAATAGTTTTAACCTTTATGTCTGAATCTTCGATATCTTTTTTCAGTTTAAGAACGGGCTCAAAAGCTTTGTCACAAACTTTTTTTCGCAAATTTAAATCGGGTTCATGTATATGTCCGTCATAAACATGTAATCCTTTGGCAATTAAATTGGGTGTTGCATCAATTATTTTATATAATTCCACAGCCTCATTTCCCGGTGATATTCCGGTTCTGTGCATTCCACAATCAATATCAAGCCAAACAGAAACGCTTATTTTTTTGGATGCTGCTATTTTAGATATTTCATTAATGGTTTTTAAATTATCAACAATTGTAGAAAATTGTGAGGCAGGGTACTGTTTTATTAACTCAAAAAACCTGATTATATGAATTCCAACCGGTTGCATGGCTAGTAGAATATCTTTCGCTTCGCATTTGGCAAGCAGTTCGGCTTCTGCTATGGTCGCACATTTAAATTTGTTAATTCCGTAGGCTACTTGCAATTGTATGATTTCAGCAATTTTATGTGTTTTGATATGAGGACGCAAATATTCTGTTCCACCAGAGATGGTAATCATTTTTTGAATATTTTTTTTAATCCTGTCAGGATATACTAAGAGTGCCGGGGAAATTATATCTTGGGAATTATTTACTTCATACCACATTTTTCTTTTTTGAAATTCTTTATAATAACATTGATTTTAGTATAACTCGAACATAGCCTCTACTTCAACGGGAATATTTCCTGGTAACATCATTCCAACAGCACTTCTTACACCTATTCCATTATCTCTTCCAAACACATCGGCCAAAAGTTCACTGAACCCGTTTATTACCAATGGTTGTTTTCCAAAATCCGGTGTAGAGTTTACCATACCTAAAACTTTTACCACTCTTTTAATTTTATCTAAACTCCCAAAATGCGTTTGTATAGTGGAAAGCATAGTTAAGCCTACTTGCCTGGCTGCTAATTTTGCTTCTTCCAGGGTTAAATCATCTCCCGCTCTTCCAACCATGAGTGTTCCATCGTTTTTAACCGGGCCCTGACCTGAAACGTATAAAAAATTATCAACTACCAATATAGGCCTGTATACACCCGCAGGTTGCGGTGCAGGAGGAAACTCCAAACCCAATTCTTTGATTCTTTTTGAATGCAAATAATTCATTTTTTTGCTTTTTATATAAATATATTCAATATTAAAACTCCAATTAATCCTATTACTCCTACAGTAGTTTCCATTACTGTCCATGTTGAAAGAGTATCTTTAACGGAAAGGTTAAAGTATTCTTTGAACAACCAAAAGCCACCGTCATTAACATGTGATAGCATAAGGCTCCCCGATCCAATTGCAAGAACCATCAATTCAGCATTGGCTCCTGTACTTGATATTAAAGGTAGTACAATTCCTGCGGCTGTGAGTCCTGCAACAGTGGCAGACCCCACACAAACTCTAATCACAGTTGCAATTAGCCACGCTAAAATTAATGGTGATATACTTGAACCTTTTAATAACTCGGCAATAAAATCGCTTACACCGCTATCAACCAGGATTTGTTTTAGTGCACCGGCCCCGGCAATAATTAAGAGCACCATTGTTATACTTGATATTGAACTTGCAATGGAACCCATTAATTCATCCATTTTTTTACCTCGTGCAAAACCCAAGGTGTAAATGGCCACTAAAACCGATATCAGCATAGCAATTACAGGATTTCCAACAAAGCTTATAATTTCTTTTCCAGGATAGTTCTCTGGAAATAAATAATCTAAAATGGTAGAAAGTCCAATCAAGATAACAGGTAAAAGTGCACTAAATATACTGATTGCAAAACCGGGCATTTCTTCATCTTTTAAGATCACCGGATTGTAAAATTCCTTCAAAGGGGTGGCTTTAATTTTTTTTATTGATCTTGCGAATAATGGCCCTGCAACTATTATGGCAGGGATAGCAATTATTATTCCGTAAACTAAAACTTTACCTATGTTTGCATTGAAAATTACTGTTATTGCAGTTGGAGCAGGATGTGGTGGAAGAAACCCATGTGTTACAGATAAAGAAGCAAGCATTGGTAAACCAACGTAAATTAGGGGTAAACTTGTAGCAGCTGCAACGGTAAATACCAATGGAATCAATATGACAAATCCTACGGAATAGAACATAGGGATACCGACAATAAATCCTGCCAATACTACCGCCCATTGGATATATTTTATCCCAAAATAATCCACTAATTTTGAAGTGATCCGTTGTGCCGCTCCACTATCAGCAACAAGCTTTCCAAGCATGGCTCCAAATCCTAAAATAAGTACCAGAAAGCCCAGGGTGTCTCCTATTCCTGTTTGGATTGATTGGACGATACTTTGCAATTCCATACCCTGCAATATCCCAACTAAAAGACATACAATTATGAATGAGATAAAAGCATTAAGTTTCAATACTGCTATCAATAAGAATAATATAATTATACCGACAATAACAATCAATAAAGGCATATAAAATAAGTTGTGATAAAAGGAATTATCAATTAATTGTTAGGTTTTAAACCAAAGAGGAATAATTTAGGCTAAAGTTAAGTCATACTTTCGAATAATTCAAAAGGTATAATTTTCGAAAAAATTGAATAGTGTAGACGTTAACTGAGAGATGATATTCTCTATCTCCGAAATCGAGAAATCCATCTTCAAAAAATTCACACTTAAAAGCACAATATCATGTCCATAAATTGATAAAATATGGACGTAGTATAAGATTATGTCCATCTAAAGAACCTACCAACATTCATGATTGATATCTTTTGCTCTTAAATGTTCAACTAGAGCCAAATATTATGAAAAAGAAGCATTTGGAAATACCCCATAAACTTACCAACTACTTCTGTTTGAAGCTGATTATAGCTTATTCAAAAAACTATCAACTCTCTCACTACTCCCAATAAAAACCCCCCTTCAGATCATTGATTTACAGGGATTCACGATTTTCGGAATTATAATGAAGGTAGCACTTTCTTACTCATAGTTCTTAGAGCTATCGTAATTAGTTGAATAATAATTCGTATTGGAGGTTTGAAGATCTTTATAAAATATAAATTACAACTTCTATAGGGAATAACTATCACTAACGTATCATTTAGGGCAATAAATGCTAACTTTAGCATAAAAAAATGATTCAATAACCAATATATGCATCATTAGGTTGACAAGTAAAAAGAATAAAAAATGAAAGTCGTTGTTTGTACCAAATATGGACCACCTGAGGTTCTTCAATTTAGAGAGGTAGAAAAACCTATGCCTGAAGATAATGAAGTACTGATAAAAATACATGCTACAACAGTACACATTGGAGATACTAAGGTTAGGCGTTTAGAGCCTGGCTTAGGCCCTGTCAGAGATTTCTTTTTCAAGCCTATAATGCGAATAATGATGGGTCTAAGGGGGCCAAGGAAAAAGATTCTTGGAATGGAATTGGCCGGAGAAATTGAAGCAGTAGGCAAAGAGGTTAGACTGTTTAAAAAAGGGGATGCTATTTTTGCATCTACTGAATTTTATTTTGGAGCCTATGCCCAATATATTTGTATGCCTGAAGATGGGATTCTGGCAATAAAACCAACCAATATGACCTACGAAGAAGCCGCCCCAGTTTCTAATGGGGGATTAACCGCATTGCTTAATCTTAGAAAAGCAAATATTCAGAAGGGTCAAAAGGTGTTAATCTACGGGGCTTCTGGTAGTGTTGGTACTTTTGCAGTACAGCTTGCCAAGTACTTTGGAGCAGAAGTTACAGGAGTATGCAGTACTGTGAATTTGGAAATGGTAAAATCTCTGGGAGCCAATAAGCTTCTCGATTACACACAAGAAGATTTTACCCAAAGCGGTGATGTTTATGACGTTATTTTTGATGCTGTAGGTAAGATTGCATCTTCACAACGTAAAAAATCTCTCACAAAATCAGGAATCTTTCTTAACGTTCTTGCTATGTCAAGCAACTTGAAGTTAAAGGTTGAAGACCTGATCTTTCTCAAAAAACTCTGCGAGGCAGGAAAGCTAAAATCAATAATAGACATAATCTACCCCATAGAACAAATAATAGAGGCCCATAGGTATGTTGATAAAGGACACAAAAAAGGGAATGTGGTCATTACTGTATAATAATCAGATAAAAGGAATAACAAACTCACAACACTGAATAGTGCTAAAATCCAAACCTTTATGACTGTGAATTCTTGATGGTTTTAATACCTGTAAGGTTTAGATAATGAATTACATACAACTTGTTCTAAAAACCATCAACTCTCTCATCACTCCCTATAAAAAAATCCCTTCAGATCATTGATCTACAGGGATTCATGATTTCAGCAATATAATGTCTAGCTTGCCATTCTGAATTTTCTAATTATTTGATTAAATTTGATTAATATGCTTCAACAAGCTAAATACTTACTTTTGTTTTATTCTTATCAACGATTTACGAGTTTGACACATTTTGTTTAAGGATGTGTCAGATTATTTCAGAATTAAAATCGTATTAATTGTTAATACATAATATATTAAGTCCGCATGCAAAATTGAACTAGGTATCACCTTTAAAAAATGGAATTAATTAAAAACATATCCTTCCTAGCAGGTATTTATCTTTTAATTAGCGTCAACATATCATCTGGGCAGGGGATTCAGTTTGATCACTATGGAGTCAAGGACGGAATTTCACAGAGTGAAATATTATGTATATTTCAGGATTCGGAAAGATATATGTGGTTTGGAACTCAAAATGGATTGAGCAAGTTTGATGGCTATTCTTTTGAGAATTATTTTTTTGATCCATCTGATACAACCATGATTTCAAGCAGTTGGATTTTTGATATTACAGAGGATAATAACGGCTTAATATGGATTGGTACCAAAAGGGGCTTAAACAAGTTTGATAAAAAAACCGGCCTGTTCACACGTGTTAGAGCAATAGAAGGCAATTCAGCAAATAATCCCAGTTTTATTTACGGAATTACCTCTGATTCAATAAATATTTATGTGAATCAACAATCAATACTTTCAATTTATAATTACAATACAGGTAAACTTGAATCCTATACAAATTCCTTTCAGGGCCATAGGGCCTTATATGATGGAGGCTTTCCAATAATTAAAGATAGCCAGGGATTAATCTGGATGGGATCGCAAAATGGCCTTTCCAGTTTTGACCTGCAGGATAAACAATTTAATAATTATACTCACAGTATATCTGATCCCAACACAATAAGTGATAACCAAATAACTGCTTTATTCGAAGATAAGCACGGTAATATTCTGATCGGTACTGGAAATGGACTTAACATTTACAATACAAAATCAAATAATATGTATAGGTATTATCAGGACAATAGCCAGCCTGGCAACCTGAGTCATAATTTTATCCGTTCAATTACACAGGATCATACTGGGGCAATCTGGATTGGAACGGATGGTGGGGGCCTCAATAAAATGACCTATAACGTTTCAACTGGATCTGCAGACTTTTTTCATTTGAGAAGCGGATCTGACAAAAGCAATTTTATAAGTCATGATATTGTCCACTCTTTATTCGAAGACAAATCCAATAATCTGTGGATAGGTACTGTTGCAGGTATAAATAAGACAGACCTGAAAAAGGAAAGCATAAGAACATATATGAAATCAGATAACCCAAATTCAGTCGATTTACTGGATAATGTAATAGCTTCTGTATACCAGGACCGTGATGGTAAATTATGGGTAGGGAATTGGGGTAAGGGCTTAAATATATTGGACAGAAGTACGAATGAAGTTATATATTATACTTCTGAGTTAACTGGAAGAATGCATATTCCGCAAAATCACGTTCATGTAATTTTTGAAGACAGTAAATCACGAATATGGCTGGGAACAAGAAACGGGGTCAGTATTTTCGATAAAGGCAGAAATCGATTTATAACTGTTCAGGACTTTTTTAATGCACCTGACTTCAACTATTTCAATAACAACAGGGTGTATTGCATTATTGAAGACTTCTGGGGCAAGATTTGGATTGCGACAGGAAATGGTATTATTGTTTTGAATACGGAAACAAAAATTCCTACAATTATTCAGATGGGTAATGAAACTTCTATGGCAATTTCCAGCAATCTGGTTTATTCACTTCTTGAGGACAAAGATCAAAATATCTGGATAGCTACATCAAACGGTTTGAACAGGTATGTTCCATCGGAAAACAGGATTCAGTATTATGTGAATAATCCAGACTCTTCAAATACTTTATGTGATAATTATGTCATATCACTTTGTGAAGATAATGAAGGTGAAATCTGGATTGGAACCAGTACAGGGATTAATAGTTTTGACAAAACTGATTCAGTGTTTTCATACTACTCTGTTAAAGATGGTTTGCCCAGTAATATTATCTATGATATTATCAAAGATGGAAATGAAAATCTATGGTTTTCTACTGGAAGCGGATTAGCCATGAAGAATCCTGATGAGAATGCCATAGAAGCCTTTATGGTTGAAGAAAAATTTATGGGAAAGGAATTTAATCTAAAAGCAGTTTTTAAAGCTTCCGATGGTGAAATGTTTTTTGGTGGAATAGATGGCTTGCTTTCCTTTTATCCTGACTCTCTTACGGATAACAACTTTATTCCACCTATTCGAATCACTTCACTGGAGAAGGAAACGAACGGGATAAGACAGAAAATAAATCCATATGCAGACAGAGTTTTCTTGTCATATCAAGATTATTCTTTTACTGTTGAATTTTCAGCCCTTGATTTCACTAACCCTTCTAAAAACAGGTATTCTTACCAAATGAGAGGTATATCTAATACTTGGATGGAAATCGGAAATAGGCGTTTTGTCCATTTTACTAAATTGCCGCCTGGAGAATATACATTTAAAGTAAAGGGAACCAACAATGATGGGGTATGGAATAATGAAGGTGTCAGCATCAATTTCACCATTTCACCTCCATGGTGGAGCAGTAAATATGCCTATATATTCTATATTATTTTAATTATTTCCATAATCATATTTGTAATAAGAACCAGAGAAAAAAAACTTATTTGGGAGAAAAAAATACTGGAAAAGAAAATTCAGGAACGAACTTCTGAGATTGCTCAACAAAAAGAAAGGGTGGAAGAGAGTGAAGCAAAACTAAGTTCTACCATTAGCTCTATTGATGATTTGGTTTTTGTATTGGATAAGGCGGGAATATTTCAGGAATTTTATAATCCAGGTATCCATGAAAAACTTTATTCAGATGTGGAATCATATATTAACAAGCACTTTAGCAATGTTGGATTCCCTGAGTTGGTAGTTCAAAAGCTAACCAATGCTTTTAATGAACTAATGGACAAGGATAGTTTCGAGGAATTCGATTATTCTGTTGAAGAAGGAGGTAAAATATTCTGGTTTAATGCTAAAATTTCCCCAAGAAGAAATGTAAATGATGAGCTATCAGGAATAACTATTGTTTCACGAGACATAACCGACCGGAAGCAATCAGAGGAGCAGTTGAAGAAACTTAACCTTACAAAAGATACATTCTTTTCAATTCTTGCTCATGATCTCAAAAATCCTTTTTCAAGCCTTCATTCAATGAGTGAAATGATAATAGATAACTATCAAATCCTGGAAGATAAGGAAAAGGTGATGGCATTGAAAAAAATGCATAGATCTTCAGGACTAATTTACAGTTTACTTGAAAATCTATTAACGTGGGCAAACTCACAAAGGGGGCATATTCAGTATTCTCCTGAGAAATTTAATATTTCTAGATTAATTGAGGTTAATATGAATTTGCAAAAACTTCCTGCTGAAAAAAAAGGAGTGGTACTTGTTACTGATTCAACTGACGATTTGCAGGCTTATGGAGATAGGGAAATGATAAATACTGTGATTAGAAATTTGATAAATAATGCAGTTAAATTCAGTAATAAGGATGGAACAGTGGGAGTAAAGATTCTCGATAAAAATATGATGTTTGAAGTAATAGTGAGTGACAAGGGGGTAGGGTTGTCAGCTGAGAATGCAAACAAATTATTTCGTATTGACAAAAAATATAAATCTATAGGAACGGCAGGTGAAACAGGAACTGGCTTAGGTTTAGTATTATGTAAAGAATTTGTTGAAAAAAACGGTGGCGAGATTTGGTGTAAAACCATCGAAAGTTCAGGGACTGATTTTCATTTTACTATTCCAAGGTACACTGATTAACATTTGGCCTAAACTCAGAAAAAGTAGTTAAATCATCAACTTTCCCATCATTCTCAATTGTATCGAAAATTAGGATTTAAGATTATTAAAAAAGAAGAATCATTAGGATTCCCAATTTACTTCTTACGATTGAATTAATGCATAAAAAACTAACTTAAGTCGAGTATAGTGCATTTGGCGGGTCATACAAAGGTTTTGACTTTGGTTCATTTACTAAACTTTTGTAACGGTTTGATAGGAAAGTGCCTTGAAGCGCCATACGACAGTGTAAATCCTCAGCCAAAAGTGGACTGATAAAGAGGCATGGTTAAGAGATAGCTTATTTCCTTCCAGCCAATAAATAAGAATAAATATCAAGTTAAGTTCACATAAGAATTTAGAGAGTTTTCATGTCTCTAAAGTGCAGATAATGAACCGCCTAGAGCTAATTCTAAAAAATCCATCAACTCCCACATCATTCCCAATAAAAAAATCCCTGCAGGTCATTGATCTACAGGGATTCATGAATTGAGACAAGTGAGCTAGTTACTTCTCTTTTAAATGGAATAATTATTGTGTATAAAGTTTCTTTATAGAAGAGCCTTGAAAACTTAGGGATGACAGGCCTGTAAAGAGAGCAACTATCCCGAGGATTATAGCCAGACGTATCCAGTCCTCCCCATTTTCTTGCCGAATGTTGACATACATAATTGTGGTACGAATCCATTCAATAGCCCCCAGTACAAGAATTACTTGCGTGAGCCGGGCCACAATTGGATGTTTAATGAATAAAAGGAGAGGGAACAGAATAAATACAATGGATAAACCTGAAATTCCAATTCTTGAAAAGTGGGCTCCCAAAAGTATAAAACTGATAATTACAGGGAGTAATCTTAAAAAGTTCATTGTTTCAATTATTTAATTTCAAAACAAAGATGAAAAAATCATAATAATAATATCAAATTTTATCCCCATTAATTTATTTCTTCTAAAAAGGAATTTGCTTTAGCCTATTTGTTTAAAGATTCAATTTATAATGTCTAAGAGATCTCGCTTATAGAAATTTCAACCTGAGATTGAACTGATTATAAATGGAAATGATTCTGTATGATTAAGAGTTGGAAATAATAAAAAACCCATCTTATCTCTAAAATGGATTCTTTTATGATTCTTATTTATGATCTCTAAAGAGATTCATCCAATACTAATTCGATAGTTCCAGCATCTACATTTACACCTGCTGTAACACTAATTGAACTTTCCGATTCATAATCAAGATAATTATTTTGTTCTATCTTAATTTTATAATCACCTTCACTAAGTCCTTGAACTAAAAATTTACCATTTTCATCAGTAAGAGATGAAGCCACATAAATATCCTCAGTATTATATACATTAACTGTTACATCCTTTAAAGGCACGGCACCATCAATTTCATCTCCTTCAACTTCACCAATTATTGTACCACTTACAGAGCCAGAATTTACTTCTACATTAACTCTAATCACTGGTTTTAAAATATATTTACCAGAATTCCCGGCTTTAACAATTGAATTTTGCACATCCCAATCAAGAATAAAAGTATAAGAAAAACCGGGTTCTAATTCGGTATTTAATTTTAATTTTAAACCTGACTGCGATGCACTTGGAGTATCAAGATGCTTTGAAATTGTTTCCCCAGGCTGTTCTCCTTCAATTAGCAGCGTGTTATTATCAGATA
>JASJGS010000027.1:0-10520 GCA_033791445.1 Bacteroidales bacterium
TTATAGCGATAGCAAATTCCTTTACACAGTTTGTACCGGGGCATGTCCATCTTCATGAAATTGGTCAGCACGTTAAGCTGCTTATCGAGGAACAGGGCTTTTTTGCTGCAGAATTCAATACCATTGCTATTGATGATGGGATTGCCATGGGCCATGACGGGATGCTTTATTCTCTTCCCTCAAGAGACATTATTGCTGATAGCATTGAATATGTTTGCAATGCACATAAAGTAGATGCAATGATCTGCATAAGCAACTGTGATAAAATCACTCCCGGTATGATGATGGCTGGAATGCGGTTAAATATTCCTACTATTTATGTTTCAGGAGGCCCAATGGAAGCTGGTGTATTAGGTGACAAGCAATTGGATCTAGTTGATGCAATGGTTCTTGCAGCAGATGAATCAGTAAGTGATGATTACCTTGCCCAGGTTGAAAGAGAAGCTTGTCCTACCTGCGGTTCCTGCTCCGGAATGTTTACGGCTAATTCAATGAATTGCCTGAACGAGGCAATTGGACTGGCATTACCAGGGAATGGAACCATTGTAGCCACACATAAAAACAGATTAAATCTATTTGAAAAGGCTTCCAGGTTAATTGTGGAAATTACCAATCGCTATTACCATGAAGGCGACACCTCTGTCCTTCCACGATCCATTGCCACTCGATCTGCTTTTTTGAATGCAATGACACTTGATATTGCCATGGGAGGATCTACCAATACAGTTCTTCACCTCCTGGCTATTGCTCATGAAGCAAATGTTGAGTTCTCCATGGAAGATATTGATGCCCTTTCACGCAAAACCCCTACTTTATGTAAAGTTGCTCCAAGTTCAGATTATCATGTGCAGGATGTTAACCGGGCAGGAGGAATACTTTCGATATTAGGAGAATTAGATAAAGCTGGATTGATTGATACTTCTGTCAAAAGAATTGATTTCTCATCTCTGAAGGAAGCTATAGAACAATTTGATGTATCAGGGGATTCTGCTGCTCAGGAAGCAAAAGACATATTTGCAAGTTCACCAGGATGGATTAAAAATCTTGAAATGGGTTCTCAAATAAATGTCTACAAAACCCTTGACCTGGACAGGGAAAAAGGGTGTATCAGAAACCTGGAAAATGCCTATAATAAAGATGGTGGGTTGGCAGTTCTTTATGGAAATATTGCCCGCAAAGGCTGCATTGTAAAAACAGCCGGCGTGGATCCTGGTGTATTTACATTTACAGGAACAACCAAAATATATGAGTCACAGGAGTCTTCAGTTGAAGGGATTTTGAATGGTGATATAAAGGAAGGTGATGTTATTGTTATTAGGTATGAAGGACCAAAAGGTGGTCCAGGCATGCAGGAAATGCTTTATCCAACTTCATATTTAAAATCGAAAGGGCTGGATAAAAAATGTGCCTTAATAACAGATGGTAGATTCTCTGGAGGAACATCAGGACTTTCTATAGGCCATATATCTCCGGAAGCAGCAGGCAAAGGTGAAATTGCTCTATTGAAGGATGGTGATTTAATTGAAATTAATCTTAATCAAAGAACAATCAATGTTTTACTTAGCGAGCAGGAGCTTTCTGAGCGAAGAATTGTGGAAGAGCAAAAAATGGATAAAAGTTATCAACCTGAAAACAGAGAAAGGAACATATCCGGAGCTCTCAAGGCATATGCCCACCTGGTAAGTTCAGCTGATACAGGGGCGATTCGAGTTATTTAATTTCTCAACCAGATAATATGCAGGATCAAAAAGAAAAAAAAATCCAAAAAAAGGATAATATGATCAAAGAAAGTGAAACAGTAAAGGTAAATGGTGCGAAAGCCGTAATTATGGCACTTCAGGAAGAAGGTGTTGATACTATCTTCGGTTACCCTGGAGGAGCTATAATGCCCATTTATGACGAATTATACGAGGTGGAAGACAGCCTTACTCATATTTTAGTAAGACATGAGCAAGGTGGCGCCCATGCATCCCAGGCTTATGCTCAGGTTTCTGGAAAAACTGGGGTTTGCTTTGCTACATCAGGACCGGGAGCAACAAACCTTGTCACCGGTATTGCAAACGCCAACCTGGATTCTATACCTGTAGTTTTTATTACTGCCCAGGTAGTTTCAAATCTCATTGGTTCAGATGCATTTCAGGAAACAGATATTGTTGGAATCTCTATGCCAGTTACAAAATGGAACTATCAAATTACTAAAGGTGAAGAAATTCCAGAAATTCTTGCAAAGGCTTTTTTTATTGCAAATTCAGGTCGTCCTGGACCGGTTTTAATTGACATCACTAAGGATGCACAGCTTCAAGAGATAGATTTCAAGTATGAGAAGTGCACAAAACTAAGAAGTTACAACCCTAATGTTACTGTGAACCTGAAAGATATTGAATCAGCAGCCATTTTAATTAACCATGCAAGGAAACCACTTATTCTGGCTGGACATGGTATATTACTTTCAAAAGCAGAAAAAGAATTCCTGGCCTTTGCTGAAAAAACCGGTATTCCTGTTGCTTCTACTCTCCTTGGACTATCCGCCTTTCCAACAGCCCATCCACTTTATGTTGGATACCTGGGCATGCACGGAAATTATGCTCCCAATGTAAAAACTAACGATGCTGATTTGATAATTGCAGTTGGTATGCGATTTGACGACAGAGTAACGGGTAATCTGAAAAAGTATGCTAAAAAAGCAAGTATTATTCATATTGAAATTGATAAGGCTGAAATAAATAAAAACGTTCCTGTGGATGTTGAAATTCATTCCGATGCAAAGTTGGCTCTTGAAGCTTTAACACCTCTTGTAAAAAAGAACTCTTTTCCTGAATGGCTGGCAGAATTTCATTCCTGTTATGAGGAAGAAAGAAAAAACGTCATTGAGAACGAATGCTATCCCAAAAATGGCAAAATTAGAATGGGAGAAGTAGTAAACCAAATATCTGAAAAAACAGATGGCGAAGCAATTATAGTTACCGATGTTGGGCAACATCAAATGGCATCAGCTCGATATTATAAGTTCAAAAATCCAAATAGTCTTATCACATCTGGTGGGATGGGTACTATGGGTTTTGGCCTCCCAGCTGCTGTTGGAGCTAAATTAGCTAAGCCTGATGTTCCTGTTATTACTTTTATTGGTGATGGGGGATTTCAAATGACCATACAGGAATTAGGTACTATTTTACAATATAAAATCCCAGTAAAAGTTGTAATCCTAAACAATAACTTCCTTGGGATGGTGAGGCAATGGCAGGATATGTTTTTCGAAAAACGCTATGCTTCCACTAAACTGGTTAATCCTGATTTTGTAAAAATTTCTGAAGGCTATGGTATTCCTGCAAAAAGAGTTTCAGAAAGGGCAGATTTGAGTGAAGCTATTGACGAAATGTTGTCTTCAGAAACAGCTTTCGTTCTGGAGGTTATGGTTGAAAAAGAGGGCAATATATTCCCCATGATTGAACCTGGAGCTTCCGTTTCGGAAATAAAACTAAGCTAAAGAGGAAATCATAAAATTAAATGTAAATCAAATAGTTATGAAATTTTTGAACAACGAATATACGGTATCCCTGTTTACTGAAAATCATATTGGCTTGTTAAACCAGATAACGATAATATTTACCAGAAGACAGATCAATATTGAAAGTATTGCAGCTTCAGAGTCAGCCGTAAAAGGAATACATAAACTGACAATTGTAGTAAATACAAGTGAGGAGCTCATGGAAAAAGTTGAAAAACAACTTGAGAAGCTGGTAGATGTATTGAAAGTATTTGTTCATGTAACAGATGAAATTATTTACCAGGAGATTGCTCTTTACAAAGTTAAAACGATTGAATTGATGACCAGTAACAAAATTGAAGTCATTGTTCGATCAAGTAATGCAAGATTTCTAGAGATAACACCAGAATATGCTGTTATTGAAAAAACAGGTCATAAAGAGGAAACAACTGACTTGTTAAAAAAACTAGATCCCTATGGAGTTCTTCAATTTGTTAGGTCTGGAAGAGTGGCTATTACCAAGCAAAATAAAGAGCTCACTACTTACCTTAAAGAAATGGATGAAGCAAATGGGATTAAACAAGTTTCCAAAAAATAAAATAATTAACAAAAAATAAATATTTAAAATCATGGCAAGAATTAATTTTGGAGGAGTTGAAGAAAACGTTGTAACCAGGGAAGAATTTCCCTTATCCAAGGCTCAAGAGATACTAAAAGATGAAGTTATTTGTGTTATTGGTTATGGTGTGCAGGGTCCTGCACAATCACTAAACATGAAAGATAATGGATTCAAAGTGATTATTGGTCAATCACTTGAATTCAAAAATGATTGGGATCGTGCTGTGAACGATGGATGGATACCTGGTGAAACCCTTTTCCCAATTGAAGAAGCTGCAAAAAAAGCAACAATTATTCAATACTTAGTTTCCGATGCAGCACAAAAAGCCGTTTGGCCATCATTAAAAGGATGCTTAAATGAAGGTGATGCACTATATTTTTCACATGGTTTCTCAGTTACCTACAGTGAGCAAACCGGTGTAATTCCCCCAGAAAATGTAGATGTTATCCTGGTAGCACCAAAAGGTTCAGGAACCAGTGTCCGCCGTAACTTCCTGGCTGGAACTGGTATTAATTCTAGTTATGCAGTTTACCAGGATTTTACAGGTAGAGCTGAAGAAAGAACTATAGCTGTTGGCATTGCAATTGGATCAGGGTATTTATTCCCAACAACATTTCAAAACGAAGTGTATAGTGATCTGACTGGAGAAAGAGGTGTACTCATGGGAGCTATAGCTGGTATCATGGAAGCTCAATACAAAGTATTGCGCAAGAATGGCCATAGTCCTAGTGAAGCTTTTAATGAAACTGTAGAAGAATTAACCCAAAGTCTGATTCGCCTGGTCGATGAAAATGGTATGGACTGGATGTATGCGAATTGCAGCGCAACTGCTCAAAGAGGTGCTTTAGACTGGAGGCATAAATTCAGGGAAGCAGTTATTCCTGTTTTTAATGATTTATACGCTAGTGTTAAATCTGGTGAGGAAACCAGGGTAGTTCTGGATCGAACTGGTAGCGTGAATTATAGAGAAGAACTTGAAGCTGAACTCAAGGAGATGAGAGAATCTGAATTATGGCAAACTGGTGAACAAGTACGGAAACTCAGACCTCAGAATTAAAAAAATCTAAAGGCAAAACCTACATTTAGGATCATTAAAGAAAATTTCAATATATAAAACATCAATAAATATGGACGAACAAGTTTTTATTTTCGACACAACTCTTAGAGATGGAGAACAAGTTCCTGGGTGTCAACTTAACACAGTTGAAAAGATTGAGGTAGCCAAGAACCTGGAAGCACTCGGAGTTGATATTATTGAGGCTGGCTTTCCCATTTCTAGCCCCGGTGATTTTTCATCGGTGGTTGAATTGTCTAAGGCCATAAGAAAGCCTGTTATCTGCGCGCTAACAAGGGCTGTTGAAAAAGATATAGATGTAGCTGCAGAATCTCTTGAATATGCAGAAAGAAAGCGGATTCATACTGGCATAGGAACCTCCTATTTTCATATTAACTATAAACTCAATTCAAATGAGGATGAAATCCTTGAAAGAGCTAAGGCAGCCGTAAAATATGCTAAACAATATGTTGAAGATGTAGAGTTTTATGCTGAGGATGCAGGTAGAACTGAAAATGAATACCTGGCGAAAGTGGTAGAAGGTGTAATTGCAGCAGGTGCAACGGTTGTAAATATACCAGATACAACAGGATACTGTTTGCCCGATGAATATGGTGCAAAAATAAAGTACCTGATTGAAAATGTAAAAAACATAGATAAAGCTGTTATCTCAACTCATTGCCATAATGATCTGGGAATGGCCACTGCAAACACCTTGATGGGTATTACCAATGGTGCACGACAAGTGGAAGTTACCATCAATGGAATTGGTGAACGAGCAGGGAACACTTCACTTGAAGAGGTTGTTATGACACTTAAAAGTCATAAAGATCTGCCATATTTTACAGGAATTGACTCTAAAAAGATTCATAAATCAAGTCGGCTTGTTTCAACCTTGATGCGCATGCCTGTTCAACCAAACAAAGCCATTGTAGGCCGGAACGCATTTGCACATTCATCAGGTATCCACCAGGATGGTGTTCTTAAAAAAAGGGAAAATTATGAAATAATTGATCCTACGGATGTTGGTATTAAGGAATCATCCATAGTTCTAACCGCAAGAAGCGGTAGGGCTGCCCTTAAACACAGATTGGAAATTTTGGGTTATAGTTTCAATAAAGACGAAATAAGCAAGATCTACCATGATTTTTTAACCCTTGCAGATAAGAAAAAGGATATCAAAGATGAGGATTTAAAGATTCTTGTAGGAAAATCCAAAAAAGAAGAAAGAGCATTAAAACTCGATTTATTACAAGTTGTATGCGGTAAATCTACCGTTCCAATGGCAACCGTTAGACTCAAGATAAATGATGAGATTCTCTCAGCAACAGCCTCTGGTAATGGGCCTATTGATGCAGCTTTTTCTGCAGTTAAACAACTCATTAACAGAAAAGTAAAACTGGAAGAATTCCTTATTCAGGCAATAACCAGAGGTAGTGACGATTTAGGAAAAGTTCATGTTCAAATTGAAAATAAAGGAGTTTTGTATTATGGCTTCTCAGCAAATACCGATATTATTACTGCCTCAGTTGAAGCTTTTGTCGATGCAATTTCAAAATGCTGTGATTTTAATGGAAAGAAATAAATAACTGAATTTAAATTTAATTTAACATTGAAAGCAAAAACACTATTTGATAAAATCTGGGATTCCCATGTAGTATCAACCATAGAAAATGGTCCAAGTGTATTATATATCGATCAGCATTTAATACATGAAGTTACCAGTCCTCAGGCCTTTGCAGGAATTGAAAGCAGAGGACTCCAGGTATTCAGACCAGAACGGACACTGGCTACTGCTGACCATAACATACCAACAAAAGACCAGCATCTTCCTATTGGTGATGTGATTTCCAGATTTCAGGTTCAAAAACTAAGCGATAATTGTAAAAATCATAATATATCACTCTATGGCCTGAACCATAAGTACAATGGGATTGTACATGTAATAGGTCCGGAACTCGGAATTACACAACCTGGAATGACAATTGTCTGTGGAGATAGTCACACCTCCACACATGGTGCATTTGGTAGCATTGCATTTGGAATTGGAACCAGTGAAGTTGAGATGGTGCTTGCCAGTCAGTGTGTCTTGCAGCCCAAGCCAAAAAAAATGCGCATTACTATTGATGGTGAATTGGGAACCGGGATTAGTTCAAAAGATGTTATACTTTACATCATATCAAAGATATCTACAAGTGGAGGAACAGGATATTTTATCGAGTTTGCCGGATCTGCCATTACCAGCCTATCAATGGAAGCTCGAATGACCATCTGTAATATGAGCATTGAGATGGGAGCACGAGGCGGTCTTATTGCTCCTGACGATGTTACTTTTAATTACATCAAAGGAAGAGAGTTTGCACCTAAGGGAACAGAATGGGAAAAGGCACTTGCCTATTGGAAAACACTTCCAACTGATGAAGATGCAGTATTTGACAAGGAATTATTATACAAATCGGAAGATATAGGCCCCATGATTACTTATGGAACCAATCCCGGAATGGGTATTGCTGTAAATGATTCCATTCCTGCTGCTAAGGAAATAGAGCAGAGTAATCAGGATTCATTCCTGAAATCCTTAAATTATATGGGATTCCAACCTGGTTCCCCAATTACCGGAAAAACTGTTGATTATGTTTTTGTTGGAAGTTGTACGAATGGCCGAATTGAAGATTTAAGAACATTTGCTTCAATTGTTAAGGGGAAAAAGAAAGCCGACAATATTACTGCATGGATTGTTCCAGGCTCAAAACAGGTCGAAGCCCAGGCCAAGGAAGAAGGACTTGACATAATATTGAATGAAGCCGGGTTTGAGTTGCGCCAACCAGGTTGCTCTGCATGCCTTGCTATGAATGACGATAAAATCCCTACCGGGAAATATTCTGTCTCTACCTCCAATAGAAACTTTGAAGGAAGACAGGGACCCGGAGCAAGAACTCTATTGGCAAGTCCTCTTACTGCGGCTGCAGCAGCAATAATGGGACGAATTACGGATCCCAGGGATTTATAAAAAGTAATGTAATAAACTATTCTATATAATACATTTTAATATGCCCATTGATAAATATAAAATACTTGAATCTACATGTATCCCTTTGCCTATAGAAAATGTTGATACTGATCAAATTATTCCTGCTCGATTCTTAAAGGCGACAACCAGGGAGGGTTTTGGAGAGAATTTATTTAGAGACTGGAGATATGATAACCAGGATCAGCCAATAGCAGACTTTGTATTAAATAACTCAGAATATTCAGGGCAAATATTAGTTGCAGGCAAAAATTTTGGTAGTGGATCGAGTCGTGAACATGCAGCCTGGGCTATATATGACTATGGTTTTAAAGTGGTTGTATCAAGCTTTTTTGCTGATATCTTTAAAAATAATGCTCTAAATAACGGCCTTCTACCCGTGCAGGTATCCGAAGATTTCCTGTGTATTTTATTAAAAAAAGTTTTTGAGAATCCTGCCACAAGTGTTATGGTTGATCTCCCGTCACAAGAAATTAGAATTCAAGGGACGGAAATTTCTGAAAAATTTGAAATAAACCAGTATAAGAAGGACTGCTTACTCAACGGGTTTGATGACATTGATTACCTGCTAAATTTGAAGGATAAAATTGTAGAATACGAGATTAATAGATAAATCTAGAGATGAAAATTGAAATAATGGACACTACCCTCAGGGATGGTGAACAAACCCAGGGAGTATCTTACGCTCCCCTTGAAAAATTACACCTTGCTTCCCTCCTTCTTAAAGAAGTTGGAGTAGATAGAATTGAGGTAGCGTCAGCAAGAGTTTCAGAAGGTGAATTTGAAGCAGCTACAAAAATCATTGAGTGGGCCAATAATAATGGTTTTCAAGATAAAATTGAGATTCTTGGATTCGTTGATGGCGACATTTCATTGAATTGGATTGAAGAGGCAGGAGGAAAATTTATTAATCTTCTTACGAAAGGTTCACTTAAACATGTAAAGGGGCAATTGAAGAAAACGCCAGAGGAACATGTAGCAGATATAATCAAAGCTGTACGTTTGGCTGAATCTAAAGGAATTAGTGTAAACATCTATTTAGAAGATTGGTCAAATGGGATGCTTCATTCGCAGGAATATGTATATTTCATGATAGACTCCCTTCAGCATGAGAATATTAAGAGATTCATGCTTCCAGATACGCTAGGGGTATTGAACCAGGACCAAACTTTTGAGTTCTGCAGTAAAATGATCCAAAAATATCCTGACTTATGGTTTGACTTTCATGCACACAATGATTATGATCTGGCTGTTGCCAATGTTTATTCTGCAATAAAAGCCGGAATAAAAGGAATACATACAACCGTCAATGGTCTTGGTGAAAGAGCCGGGAATGCGCCATTATCAAGTGTGGTTGGTATAATTAATGACCAGTTGAAAGAAACTACAGGAGTAGATGAAACCAAAATCAACAAGGTAAGTACTCTGGTTGAAACTTTTTCAGGCATTCGTATTCCTGTAAACAAACCAATTATTGGAGAAAATGTTTTTACACAAACGTCTGGAATTCATGCAGATGGTGACAATAAGGAAGAATTATATTTTAATAATCTTCTGCCAGAAAGATTTGGAAGAAAAAGAAAATATGCACTTGGAAAACTATCCGGTAAAGCAAATATCCTTAAAAATTTGCAGGAATTGGGACTTAACCTGGGTCCAGAGTCTTTAAAAAAAGTAACTCAGAGAGTTATAGAATTGGGCGATAAAAAAGAGAATGTTACTCCTGAGGACTTACCCTTCATTATTTCTGACGTTCTTGAAAACGGAAATCAGGAAAAAAGTATAATAATTAAGAATTACTCTTTGTCTTTGTCAAGCGGAATGAAACCTCTTGCAAGTGTTCAAATTCAAATAAACAATAAATTATATGAAGAAACATCGCTGGGTGATGGGCAGTACAATGCCTTTATGCAAGCTGTTTGGAAAATATATGCCAGATTAAAAAAAGATAGACCAATACTTAAAGACTATAAAGTAACCATTCCTCCTGGAGGAAAAACAGATGCCCTGGTCGACACAAAAATCACTTGGCTATTTAATGACAAAGAATATGTAACAAGAGGATTGGATGCTGACCAGACAGAGGCAGCCATAAAGGCAACTGAGAAAATCCTCAATATGTTAGAAAATGAATAAGAAATCTTATATAGTAAGATAGAAAAGTTTAATCCAATTTAAGATAGAAATCATATGAACCTAAAAATAGCTGTATTACCTGGTGATGGTATTGGCCCTGAAATAGTAGAAGAAGCAAAAAAAGTTATTTTGTCCGTCGCAAAGAAATTCAATCATGAAGTCCAGTTCACCTTTGGGCTGGTTGGTGCAACCGCCATTG
>JASJGS010000028.1:0-73324 GCA_033791445.1 Bacteroidales bacterium
GGTGACATAACTGGTGCAGGTAATGTCATATCTGGAAATGATCAAAGAGGCATCTATTTGATGGGTGCAGGTGCAAGCCAGTACCTTATCCAGGGGAACTACATTGGTACAAATTCAGGTGGCCAGGATCTCGGCAATGGCGGTGCAGGAATCCTGGTTTCATCTAGCACTTCCAATAATCAAATAGGCGGAACTCAAACGGGTGCAGGCAATACAATTGCATTTAACAGTAGTGATGGTATCTGGATCAGCAATGATGCAGGCTCCAATAATGCCATCCTGGGAAACTCTATCTACTCCAATTCAGGCATCGGTATTGATTTGCTAAACGATAATGTCACCGCAAACGACCTCGGTGATGGTGATACCGGTCCCAATAATCTTCAGAATTACCCTCTCCTTGAGAAGGCTACTATAGCCGATGGAAACACTACTATAACAGGTACCCTCAATAGTGTAGCCGGCACTACCTTCCGTGTCGAATTTTTCTCATCACCAGTCAGTGATCCTAGTGGTAATGGTGAAGGAGAAACCTTTCTGGACTTTATAGTTCTTACCACCGATGGGAGCGGCAATGCGAGCTTTGATACCACTTTCATAGGTATGGCTGTTACTGAGGGACATGTCATCTCATCGACTGCCACGGTCGATCTTGGTAGTAGCAACTACGGAAACACTTCTGAATTTGCAGCCAATGTTATAGCCTCAACAGCAATAATAGAATATGACATGCCTTGTACTGCAGCAGAATTAGCTGTGAACCAGAGTTGTTCTTTTCAGGTTTTCAATAACTCTGATGCTACAGATTCAGGAATTCCTCTTAGTGAATGCAATGGCTATGCTGGTGGAGACATTTGGTTTAAGCTTAAGGTGCCTGCTTCAGGAAATGCTATCGTGAAAATTGAGTCAGATGCAGTTTCCCAGTCACCAGCATTTGAGGGATGGGCACACCGACTCGGACTTGCTGTTTATAGCGGATCATGTAGCACCCCAAGCTATGACACCTGTTGGATTGAACCGGAAGGTCCTGGACCGCCTAATAATCCTGAAATGTTATTAACCGGGCTTACCCCAGGAGATACCCTGCTTCTGAGAGTATGGGAATACGCGAATGATTTTAATGGAAAATTCAGGATATGTGTCTTTACCGATGATGAAGACCCAACAATAAGCTGCCCTGATGATATAAATGCCCAGACTGATCTTTCCTCCTGTACGGCCAGTATTATAGTACCCATACCTGTTGTTTCAGATAATTATGGTATTGAGAGTGTGATAAATGATTACAATGGCACAGCCAATGCAACTGATAACTATCCACTCGGGACAACTATTGTAACATGGACTGTTACAGATCTAAGTGGAAACACCGCCCTATGCTCTCAGAACATAATCGTCAGCGATACCATAGATCCCATTATTACTTGTCCTGCTGATATTACTGAAAATACTGATGACAACTGTCAATTTGTTATTCCTGACTATACTTTGCTGGTTACAATCAATGATAACTGTGACTCAAATCCAGCAGTTACCCAATCTCCAGTGGCAGGAACCATTCTCAGTGGATCAGGTACCACTCAGGAAATTATTTTATTGGCTAGTGATGCTTCCGGCAATGAAGCTGAATGCAGATTTAATATTTTATTACAGGACAATGCACTTCCTTTTGTAGTCTCCCTTAGTGATACACTGGTTATGGTACAAGAGGGTATCTATGAGACTTTCATAACCATGCCCGCACCTGACTTTGGTGATAATTGCGGTATTCAATCCCTTGTAAACGATTTCAATGGAGGCTCGGATGCCAGTGGCACCTACCAGTTTGGCAACACAACTGTTTCCTATACAGTTACAGATATAAATGGAAATAGCATTCAGGTAAACCAACAGGTTGAGGTTAGGCTCGAAAATGAAAGTGAATATGGATTGATCATTCCGGAAGGCTTTTCTCCAAATGAAGACGGCCTGAATGATAGATTTGAGATACTTGGTATCTATGAATATCCCGATAATGAATTACACGTATATAATGTGTATGGTAATGAGGTCTATAATAAACATGGCTATGACAATACCTGGGATGGAACTTCCTCAAACAACCTGAATGATGGCAGAAAACTACCTTCAGGAACCTACTACTATATTATTACTTTAAACAGGAACGGCACTATTTTAAAAGGTTCTGTCTATATAAGAAATGAATAAATAATTGACCATGACTAAATTATCCATATTTAGATATTATCTAATACTTCAGTTAGTATTGGTCTCTGCAACCTTGTTTTCTCAACAAGTACCGGTTTATACTATGCAGGATCTTATCAAACCCAGTATAAACCCGGCCTATATTGGTTTGGATGAAATTTACGACATGGTATTGCTAACCCGGCAACAATGGGTTGGTTTTGAGGGTGCACCCCGATCATTTTATTTGGGAACAAATGTACCACTACGTAATAGAAAAACAGGGCTTGGTTTTGACATTCAACATAATTCTGTTGGACCACTTTCCCAAAATGGAGCTTTTATTGGTTATTCATATAAAGTTAACATTTCAGATAGATCAACAATATCCTTCGGATTACGAGGCGGTATCAACCTTTACCGTATAGGATTAAGAGATCTCCTTGTTATTGATCCGGGTGATTATTTATTTGAGACCGATGTGGAAAACCGGGTTCTTCCAAATTTTGGCACCGGAGTCCATTACAAAATCAACAATTACTATATTGATTTTTCTATCCCTATGCTATTAAGCAATGACCTTAACCCGAAGGGGATGGAAAATACTCGGGAGGAAAACCGGGAAGTCAGAAATTATATTTTCCAGGCTGGATCGGAGTACAAGTTAACTCAGGGATTTTACTTGTCACCATCTCTGGGGCTTTGGCTAGCAAAAGATGTACCGCCTCTTATTGATATAAGGTTATCGGCAAACTTTAAGGATGTTGCCAGGGTTGGAATTGCCTACCGGGTTGAAGGTTCCCTTAGTTTTCAATTCACATATAAGATATTAGGCAACTTTTTACTTGGTTATGCTTATGAATTGCCCCTGTCATATAATTATCAATTATCGTCAGGGACTCATGAAATTGTAATTGCATTTAATTTTCAGTTAATTAAAAAGAAAACATTATCTCCAAGGAGATATTAATAATAAACTTATGAAAATATTTTTTAAATTTTCAATATTTCTGGGCATTCTCTTATTCTTAGGTTCGACTAGTATCTGGTCTCAACCTGTACCATCTGAAGACGAGAATATCCCCTATCTGGTTACTTTTGGTGGTAATTCTGATACAACATGGGGTGATGATGATTTCTGTCAAATCTTTTTTTGTGTGGTGCCAACTTCATTTAATGATCCTTTATATATACGGGTGTTCGACCCTGATACGGGAGGTGAATTGGATGAGGTGAAGGGAGCATTCAACACAACTGTTAGTTTTTCAGTATATGGAGGTAATGGTGCCTATAGCAATGACGATGCAAAGCAAGCTGATCCCGTCGGAAATTATAAAAGTGGCAATCTCTTATCTTCGCGAAAATTTGATAAGGCAGGTCGATTCGATCAGGCATGGTATGATTTTGGACCTTTTAATCCGAAAGATGGTGAATTTATTGAGAAACTTGATGGATATGTATTCAAATTAATCGTTAAAGGAATTGAAGGAGACGATGGAAATCTTTACCGACTCTTCCTTAGTTACGATAAAAAAGAAAATAAGTCTATTGAAGGAGGTAATATATTTACCTATGAGTATACTTTCAGACTGTCAAACAATCAAAATAATGTCTCACAAATTTACCCCTATCTCGATTCAGGTGTTACAGCGGTAAAGATCCTGAATTTTGATTGGGATAATGATGGATTCATCAGGGTTGTGTCCGTAGCGAAAAGAGGAGAATTGTGCACAACATCAAACCAGAACGAATGGAAAGAGAATACATTTCCAATAACGGAAAGAGAAAAAAACACTTCCATGGAGATTCAGTTTATTAAAAATAGTTCAAAACGAATTGAAAATAATAATGTAGTGCTTATTGTACAGAATCAATATGGAGAATCACTACCATTTTATGTTGTCCCGATTGGAGGAAGGCCGGTTTATACTCCTTCGCTACGAATGAAAGCAATTGAAAAATAATGAATATGAAATTATCCATATTAAATCTAATCCTGTTTATCCTTTTTTCACAGGCAACATCTGCCCAGGATTACTTTTTTAGGCAGTATAACAATGAAGACGGTCTTCAGCACCCATTTATCTATACAATAAATCAGGATAACAATGGGCTATTGTGGATAGGTACAGCTGAGGGGCTATACAGGTTTAATGGATTCGAGTTTGAATACTTTTCTTCCGAGGATGGCCTGGCTGATAATTATGTTACTAAAATTTTTAAAGATAAAACCGGAAAAATGTGGTGTGGACATCAAAACGGCTCCATTTCACTATGGAATAATAATAAGTTCATTGCCTTACCGAAAACATCCTTAGCAAAAGGATCTTTGACTGATTTTACTGAAGATGATCAAGGATTGATATTTGCAATTAATCAAAATCAGGGCATAGTTACTATTGAGAACGACACAATACTTACTCCATTAATGCTTCCAATTGAGGATGAGACATTATCCCAAATAGAGTACCTGGGAAGCGGTCATTTTCTTTTAGGAACCCAGGACAATCTTTATTTAACTAAATACAAAAATAGGGCTGAAATGAGCCTGATTGAAAAGGTAGACAGCTATCCAGGTTCAAAAGTAGTGGATATATTTCCGGTTTCAGAAGACAACTTCATAATTATCAGTAGTGTAAATGGCATATTTGACTTAAAATTTGATCAGAAATCAACTGACTATAAATTCTCAGTTATTGATGAAAATTCTGACGGAAAAATAGATAACCTGGAGGCAGGAGTTTTAGATGAAAATGGCACATTATGGATATGTTCCCTAGGAAATGGCATAATAAAATATGAAAAAGAAAAAAATGGTCAATTTGCCAGGGGAAGTATAATATCAAATACCAACGGACTTGTTTCTGACAACATACGATCTGTTTATAAGGACTTTGAAGGTAATATTTGGTTTGGGATGTATGGCGAGGGATTGCTTAAGTTCGTCAATAATAACATTACAATTTATAATTATAGCCCGGAATTGGGGTCGAAAAATGTATTCAGTGTATTCAGTAATAAAAGTGACCTCATAGTTGTTAAGAAGAATAGCTTGCTGAGGATAAACTCATCAGATAATAGGGTATTGAATTCCTATCCACTTCCTGCTGGGCTGAAAACGGGAGATCGTGTGAACTCGGCATACTTTGATGAAGATGGAGCAATTTGGCTGGGATTTGAGCATTCAGGCCTTTTTAAATCCAATTCTTCAAACTACCTCTTTCACCCTGTTTTCCTTTCAAATGATGACCTTTCAAAATCTGTGAATTATATTACAGGCAAAAATGGAAATATTTGGATTGGAACAAAAAATGGTATTTGTAGAATTAACAAAAACACTAATAAAAGAAAATGGTTTAGAACCAGTGATGGATTGCCACATAATAATATTCAACAGTTGTATATCGATTCAAAAAGCAGGATACTGGTTGCAACAATATGCAGCGAGATTCATTATATAAATAGGAAGGAAGAAGTGGTTAAGTTGGAGAATAGTAAAATAGGACCTGTTGATAATGTAGTATCCATCTATGAGGACAACAACTTTAGAATTTGGGTTGGCACACAGGGAAATGGCCTTTGGATGATCGAAAAAGATCAAAAATTAAACTTCACCAGATCGACAGGACTTATTTCAAACTTCTGCTACAGTGTAACTGGTTCAAAAGATGGAGAGATCCTGGTTGGACATAGAGGGGGGGTATCCCAGATTAATGCCGCAACAAATAATATTAAATATTTTGGTCAAAGGGAAGGAATAAAAAACTCAACTGATTTTTATTATAATTCAAGTTATAATGACACTCTTGGAAATACCTGGTATGGAACATCTCAGGGCCTTATAAAATATTCGCCAGGTCTCACTGAAGGCGGATCGGTTGCTCCTTTGTTACAGATTTCAGCATTATACATAGATGGTGAGGTGGTTGATATAACGGAAAGCGAGATATCGCTAAGGCCAGGTCAGTATGAGCTAAAGTTTGATTTTGTTGGAATACATTTCACCAATCCTGAAATGGTTACATACCAGACTTATCTTGAAGGATATAGCAAGAATTGGTCCGACCTTACTTCTAGTCGGAGAGTAGTATATGACAGGGTAGGATTTGGCAATTATAAATTCAAAATTAGGGCATTCAATGAGAACAATATTGCCAGTGAAATTTCATCCTCTTTTGAAATTTTGATTAAAAAACCAGTATACCTTACATTCTGGTTTTATGGCCTTATTATTCTAATTTTAAGTATTGGCTTTTATTCAGTTATAAGGTTGCGTGAAAGAAACCTGAAGCTGGTGCAAGAACGATTATTGAAAAATTTAGACGAGAAAACAAAGGATATTATTGTAAAAGAGGAAATTATAAAGGAAAGGAAAAAAATTGAGAAGGAACTGATTGAGGCTAAAACAAAAGCAGAACTATCTGAAAAATTAAAAACCTCTTTCCTTAATAATATGTCACATGAGATTAGAACTCCAATGAATGCTATTGTTGGTTTTTCACAGATCCTAAGGGATGTTGGAGGCACCGAACTTGAGCAAAAAGAATATATTAATAATATAAATAAAAACGCAGAGAGTCTTTTGGCAATGATAAATGATATTATTGATCTATCAAGGCTGGAAACAGGTGAATTGAAAATTGTAAACGGACCCTGCAGCCTAACTAACTTATTTAACGAATTACTAGAAAAGTATCAGGCAATCCTTGATGATCAGGGAAAAACCAATATTGAATTAGTAAAAGAAATTCCTGCTCAAGATGATCTTAAAATTAATGCTGATACTATACGTTTAAATCAGATTCTGTCAAAACTACTTGATAACGCAGTTAAATTCACTGAATCAGGAAAAATTAGTTTTGGATATAAATTGAATCAGGGCAACATAAAATTCTTTGTAAAAGACTCAGGCATTGGCTTATCCAAAGATCAAAAAGAGGTGGTATTTGACCTGTTTCGAAAAATTGAAGATGATAATTTGGTACTTTATCGTGGAACAGGACTTGGACTTACCCTTTCAAAATACCTTGTAAACCTTATGGGTGGGGAGATTGATGTTGAATCTAAGGAGAATGTTGGTTCACAGTTCTTCTTTGAAATACCAAATGACTCCTCCCCTGTTGAAATCCCGGAGATTGAAGATTCCAGCGATCCCATTGACAGCTATAACCGTAAATTTAATGGTAAAAGAATCTTGCTCGTCGATGATAATAAATTCAATCAAATGCTGATATCCAATACTCTTTTAAAAACTGAGGTTTCCATTGAGATAGCAGAGGATGGTTGGCAGGCCATTGAATTATACTTTGAAAAAGGGCCTTTTAACCTGATCCTGTTAGATATGAGCTTACCTGAAATGGATGGGTATGAAACTGCTATGAAAATTAGAGAAAAGGATAAAAAAGTTCCTATATGTGGATATACAGCCTTTCCTCAAGAAGGCGATGATGCAAAGGTTTTAGAGGCAGGTTGCACGAAATACATTGAAAAACCGGCAGACAGACAATTGCTTTTGAGTTCTATTGAAGAATTATTACTGAAAAGACATGGCTAATACTTCGCTTCTTTGTAAAACAATATAAAGAGAATTTGCCTGAACAACATCTATTGTCTTTCAGTTGTTTGTGAAAGTTCACATTCATCACTCCTTCAGACAATAACTTAAAAAGAATTCGAAATTTACTATTCTTGAGCTTTTCAAGAACAAGTTTCCCGATTTTTAGTAATGAATCTCAAACCAATCTCCAATCTATATTATTTCGTATATTTATGATCCACAAAAACTGATAAAATGGAAACATTAACACCTGAAACTAAACAAGTAGAATATGCAGGCTTCTGGCTCCGAGTTGTTGCATATATAATCGATGATTTAATTATTGGCTTTGTTGGATTCCTTATTTCCTTACCCTTCATAGGAGGAATTATTTTTTCGGCTATAAATATGGAACATTCACAAGAGATTACCGGCTCTTCATTCATGGGAATTGCAGGCATTGTAGGCTCAGTAATCGGATTGGTGTTAGCTAGTATTGCTGTTGGATGGTTGTATTTTGCTTTAATGGAATCATCAAAAAACCAGGGGACTCTTGGGAAAATGGCTCTAAGTATTAAAGTTACAGACATGGAGGGAGAACCAATTTCTTTTGGCCGTGCCAGTGGTCGTTATTTTGGGAAAATCCTTTCAAGTATGATAATGATGATTGGGTATATATTAGCAGGTTTAACCGAAAAGAAGCAGGCCTTGCATGATATTCTGGCAAACTGCCTGGTTGTTAGAAAATAATATTTACTTCACATACCTACAATAATTTTGTTTTAGCGTCATCGACTTTTGGCTAAAATAAATCCTGAATTTGCTATTCTTTTCTATTTTTACGGAAAATCAAAATTGTGGACGAAAAAAACAGGGAATATTCAAATAAGGATATAACTATTTATTGGAAACCTGGTAAGTGTATTCATGCATCTACTTGCTATGTGCAATTAATAGAAGTTTTCAATCCATCTAAAAGGCCTTGGGTAGATATGAATGGTGCTCCTACCCAGAAGATCACTGAAATTACAAATAAATGTCCTACTGAGGCCCTAATGTGGAAATGGAATGATGATTCAAAAAATGAAGAGGTTCCTGAATCTGAAAAGAATCACATTAAAATCAGGAAACCTTATGAGTTTTATAAAAAACTGAATGAAGAAAAAAATAATGATAAAGAGAATGCGATAAATGTTCGGGTAATGAAAAACGGACCATTAATTGCAGAAGGAGATTTTAAGGTGGTAAGTTCAGAGGGTGAGGAAATTAAAACAGGAAGTTTCACTTCCTTTTGTCGTTGTGGGCAATCAAATGCAATGCCTTTTTGTGATGGTATGCATAGAAAAATTGGATTTCAGGATTAACAATTATGGAAAAAGAGAGAAAACCTGCTGAATTCCTTGTGAAAGAAAATTCCTATATAAAAATCACAGGTAATTTTGTTTTAAAGGATGCTGAAGGAAATGAAATCCCAACCGGCAAAGAAGTGTATATTTGTAGATGTGGGGCTTCAGAAAACATGCCATTTTGCGATGGAACTCATAAAAAAGTGGGAGTGAAAAAATAGTCTGATTAATTAATATGAGAAAACAAGTGGATATTGGCATTTACTCTGAGACCGACATGCTCGACGCAGTAATTCTCCACACTCCCGGCCCGGAGGTAGAGAATATGAATCCTGAGAATGCCGAGCGTGCATTATATAGTGATATATTAAATCTTTCAGTAGCAAGCAAAGAATACGAAGAGTTTCAAAAGGTTTTATCGGGAATCTCGAAAACTTTTGAGGTATATGATTTGTTGAAGGAGGTTTTAGATATTCCTCCAGCCCGAGATGGACTTATTCAGAAAATTATATCGAATGAAAAGACAGGTGAAATAAGTCATCAACTTGAATCCCTGAGTAGTGAGGAATTGGCAAATATATTAATTCAAGGATTAACAAAACGTAATGATACTCTTACCAATTTCCTTTCTAAAGGCAGGTATAGTTTAAAACCTCTCCATAATTTCTTTTTTACCCGTGACTCTGCTTTTGTTAATGGGAGTAATATTTTTATTTCCAGTATGGCAAGTTCTGTTAGATCACGGGAAGCCCTGATTATGGAAATGATATTTAATAATCATCCCATATTCAGGAAAGAAACCATTTGCCATTCAGATAATTTTAAGGATAATAAAAATATCTGTTTTGAAGGAGGAGATGTTATTACAGCCCAGGAAGATATTTTAATTGTAGGAAAAGGAGTAAGAACTTCAACTCAAGGCATAGACTTTATTATTGAGCACCTGAAAAGCCAGGATAGAACTAATCATCTCCTGATACAGGAGCTCCCTGCTGAGCCAGAATCATTCATTCATCTTGATATGGCATTTACGCTGCTTGATAAAAACCAATGCATGGTATTTGAGCCCTTAATTCTCAAAAACAATAAATTCAATACTGTTAAGATCACCATCGAAAACAAACAGGTAAAGAACATTGAATATGTTCCAAATTTAATAAAGGGATTGAAAAGCGTTGGGATGGATCTGGAACCGGTTTTCTGTGGAGGAACCACAGATATGTGGATTCAGGAAAGGGAACAATGGCATAGCGGAGCGAACTTCTTTGCTGTCGGGCCGGGAAAGGTAATGGGATACGCAAGGAATGTGTATACAATGGAAGAGATGAATAAAAAAGGCTATGAAATCATCAATGCATCAGATATCCTCAACAAAAAGACAGATTTGAATGGACATAGTAAATATGTAATTGCGCTGGAAGGATCTGAGCTGGCTCGTGGTGGTGGTGGTGCCCGATGTATGACAATGCCTATTGCCAGAACAATACAAGCCTAGTTTGCTTATTAAAAGATCTGTACTTAGGGCCTGAGCTTTTTTAGCTATTTAGAATTATACAAGTTCTTTCACAAGATCTGCTGCTTCCTGAAGTGTGATTGCAGAAAATACCTTTAACCCAGATTCGTCTATCAACTCTTTTCCTTCTGCAGCATTTGTGCCTTGCAATCTCACAATAACCGGGATACTAATACTGCCCACTGATTCGTAGGCATCAACTACTCCCTGGGCCACCCTATCACATCTGACAATACCTCCAAAGATATTTATCAAGATGGCGCTAACATTAGGATCTTTTAAGATTATTCTAAAACCGGCTTCTACAGTTTCTGCATTTGCAGATCCTCCGACATCGAGGAAATTTGCAGGATCACCCCCGGACAGCTTAATAATATCCATGGTTGCCATTGCCAGGCCAGCACCATTCACCATACAACCAACATTGCCATCCATTTTAATAAAATTCAGATCGTGCTTGCCGGCTTCAACCTCAGAAGGATCTTCCTCAGCAATATCTCTCATTTCAAGATAATCTTTATGCCTGTATAAGGCATTATCGTCCAGATTAACTTTACAATCAACAGCCAATATTTTATCATCTGAAGTCTTAAGAACCGGGTTTATCTCAAAAAGAGAACTATCGGTTTTATCATAGGCCGTGTAAAGGGCCATGACAAACTTCACCATATCTTTAAACGCCGCTCCGGATAGGTTCAGATTAAAAGCAATTCTTCTGGCTTGAAAAGACATTATCCCAACCTTTGGATCAATCTCCTCCTTATAAATAAGGTGTGGGGTCTCTTCAGCCACTGTTTCTATGTCAACACCACCTTCGGTTGAATACATAATGGTATTTCTTCCGGTTTCGCGGTTTAACAAAACACTCATATAATATTCTGCAAGTTCCTTCTCACCAGGATAAAATACATCTTCAGCAACCAGTACTTTATGAACAACTTTCCCCTCAGGTCCTGTTTGATGGGTGACCAGGTTCATGCCAATCATATTCTTTGCAATCTGCTTAACATCATCCAATGATTTAGCCAGCTTGACTCCTCCGCCTTTCCCTCTCCCTCCTGCATGAATTTGGGCTTTCAAGACCCAGATACCTGTACCTGTTTTCTTCTGAATTTCCTTAGCAGCTTCTACTGCTTTATCGGGAGTATCAGCAACTATGCCTTCCTGAATTCTAACACCAAAACTTTTGAGTATCGATTTCCCCTGGTATTCATGTATGTTCATGATTGTGTTTTTTATTTTAAAAACTTAAAAATAGTTCTTTTTTCATATTAATTCAAGTTGAATGAGACCTTAATATGCTATTTTTAATATAAATTTCAATACTCATACCTGACTGGCGTTTCGCATCTTACCTACACAGTAAAACTTCAAGATTGTAAATAAATCCTTTGATATTCCTTAAAGGCTATTTGGAGATCAACTCAGTTGGTCTTTTTTTCTAATTTTGTGTAGAATATAAATATCATGAGAAAGCTGTTAAACTCCGAATTAAACCGAAAGTCAATTGATGATTTTAGGGATGCTAAGAAAATCCCGGTTGTTATTGTGCTTGATAATGTTCGAAGCATGAACAACATTGGTTCTATTTTTAGAACGGCAGATGCTTTTCTTATTAAATCGATTTATTTGTGTGGTATTACAGCCACTCCTCCACATCGTGATATTCAAAAAACTGCCCTGGGTGCTACTGATTCTGTTAGCTGGAAATATTTTAAGGAAACAAAACAGGCTATTGAAGAATTGAAAAGTGATGGGTTCAAAATATGTTCTTTGGAACAAGTTGATAGCTCAATTTCTCTTATGGATTTCACTCCTGAACCAGGAGAAAATATAGCTTTTGTTTTTGGTCATGAAATAAAAGGAGTGGGTCAGGAAATAGTAAATATGAGTGACCTATCAATAGAGATTCCCCAATTGGGCACAAAGCATTCCTTCAATATTTCTATTAGCACAGGAATAGTCTTATGGGATTATTTCATTAAAATCAAAAAAAAATAGGCACCGGAATCGATGCCTATTTAAATGTTTTGATAAATATCTCTTATTGTACTAAGGCCTTGAAACTATCGTCCTCGAAATATTTTCCGAATACCATATCAGTTGCCAGTACTTCTTTAAGATCAGGATTGATTTCAATAGCCTTTCTAAGACCAGTCCACATGTAGGTTTCATCATCTAAATAAACTCCAGTAATCCCTTTAAGGTAATGAACCTTGCAAGATTTAGAATCTCCCATACCATCAAGCATGGATTTTGCACCCTGATAATCCTTATTTAGAATTTTTGTAAGTGCGGCATTGTAAGATGGGGCAGTACCAAAATAATTAGTAGCTGCCTGGTAATCGCCATCCATAATGGCAAGTACACCTAAACCATCATTTGTTTCTTTACCAGGATTGGATACAGATGTGAAATAATCCTTAGCCTTATCATAATTTTCCAGCATCATACTTGCCCATCCAAGGTTATTCTTTACAGCATCGTTGTCATATAAAGATTGTGCTTTCTCAAAAGCAGCTATTGCACCTTCATATTCACCTTCATCCATAGCAACATAACCTATGTTGTTAGCAGCTCTTACACATTTTGGATATCTTTCAAGAGCATACTTATAGATTTTCGCCTTTTTAGCATTATCGTCTATAAGTGTCCCTGCATAAAGAATTTCCTCAAGGCCTAAGGTATCAGGTTTTGAAGAAATATATTTTACAATTTCCTCATCGGAGAATCCAATTTTATTAATATTCACCTGGATCTTTGATCTTCTAAGTTGTGGAAGAACATCTTTTGCAACCTGCTCATAAGCTGAAGAAATATTTTTAATTTCTCTTTCCCTTACAACTGGATCTGAGTACATTGAAAGTACACGAAGAATAAGTTCTTTATCCTGAATGTCAGATTCAGCCATTAACTTCTGGAACCCTTCCCAGTCCTCAGCAGTTACTTTTGTAGTAAGGAAGCCATCTTTTTTAGCATCATCAACTTTTGCACGACTAAGTTCTCTTTCAAAATACTTCTTTGAGGTAACACCACGCTTTTCTGAGAGCTTCTCATTGAAATTAAGTTCTCCATCAGGTGAAGCATAAGATGAAATTTCAGTTCCAACGAACTCAAGATTATCAGCAGCTTTTACTTCCTTCAGATAATCTTTGATCATTTTGACATCTTCTGACTTCAGCTGTGAACTGCGGACATCAGAACGGTTGATCAGGTACATAATATCAGCCATCTTAGAATCAGCAATAATTCTCTGAAACTTATCAGGCATAAGAATGGGTTCGTCATGTTTCATGACATAAGTTGATGTTGCAATAACACCATCGGCAACTTTCATATCATCGAAGTAAGCCTCTTTCTTATCCCCAATAGAAGCTTTTACGCGAAGTACCAAATCGGATATCCTCATATCATCTGAGAAATCCACTTTATCTGCATAACTAAAGCTACCACCTTCATAGGTTATTACTTTATAGTTCTCCTGAACCTTCTCACCTTGTACCTCAATCGGATCGAAGGCTGTTTCACCACCTTCGTATACCAAAACTGGGGTAATTTGTACTACTGATTTCTTATTTAAATACTTTTCAGGGAATGTACCAGTTATAGATACGGCTACTTCACCTCCCTTTTCCTCAAGAACTTCCGGAACAACTTTATAAACTACATCCGCATGGTTCTTTTTCATTTTTTCCAGACTGTTACAACTACTCAGGGCAAAAACAGCAAGAACAATGAGTGCTAAAAATTTAGACTTTTTCATAATTAATTGGTTATGTGTTAAAACTAGCTTTTTGATTCTTAATTAGATTCAGCTACAAAACTAATACATTTTCAAAATAAAAAAAACATCAACACTAATATTTTGCAGCTATTCCAATATTATTCTATTTATCCCAGAACGGTGTTTCTCATCGAAAATTGCCCTTTTAATTTTCTCATAATCAAGATTATTGGAAACAAAGTCAATTTCGTTTATATCCAATACAAGATAAGTAGTATTGGGATTCTGCCGAAAGAACTCAAAATATCCATTCTGGATACCCTCCAGATAGTCTGATTTTATTTCTTTTTCGTAACTCCGCCCCCTTTTTTGAATGTTGTTTAAGAGGTTCTCAACATTTACATGCAAATAAATGTAAAGATCAGGTTTTGGAAGAGATTCATATATTATCATAAATAACTGCCGGTAAAGCTTATATTCATCATCTTTCAGAGTTGAGCCAGCAAAAATTAATGATTTCATGAAATAATAATCGGCTACAATAAAAGAATAGAACAGGTCAGGATTGACCATATCCTTCTTTAATTGCCTATATCTGTCCGCCAGGAAAGACAGTTCGAGCTGAAAAGAATACTTATCAGGTTCTTTATAAAATTTCGGCAAAAAGGGATTGTCTGCAAACTGTTCAAGTACCAGCTTTGCATTATATTCAGCTGCAATTTTCTTTGCAAGTGAAGTCTTACCAGCTCCAATATTCCCTTCTATTACAATGTAATTATATTTCACTAGCTAAAACAAGCAAATGCCTAATAATTTAATTCAACTCTAATACTTGGGTGTAACTCCAATGTTGTAAAATGCAAAAGAATACAAATCAGCTGCCTCTTCAATCCTTTTTGATGTTGGTTTTCCCCCACCATGACCAGCTTTAGTTTCGATTCTGATCATTACCGGGTTCTTTCCATTGTATTTATCCTGCAAAGTTGCACTATATTTGAAGGAATGGGCTGGAACTACACGGTCATCATGATCAGCTGTAGTAACCATCACCGCGGGATATTTTAGTCCACTTTCAATATTATGAAGTGGAGAATATCCATACAGGTATTCAAACATTTCTTGGCTATCGGCGCTTGTTCCATAGTCTACTGCCCAGTAGCGACCAATAGTAAAATCCTGATAACGAAGCATGTCCATTACACCAACAGCAGGAAAAGCCACCTTAAACATCTCAGGTTCCTGGTTTATTACTGCACCAATAAGTAAGCCTCCATTTGAACCTCCCTGAACACAAAGTTTTTGCGATGATGTATATCCCTTATCGATCAAATACTTTCCTGCATAAATAAAATCATCGAAGACATTCTGCTTATTTAGCTTTGTACCAGCCTGATGCCATTCTTCACCGTATTCTCCACCCCCACGCAAATTTGCAACAGCATATACACCTCCATTCTCAAGCCATATGAGGCGGCTTACATTAAATCCAGGAGTAATACTTATATTGAAACCTCCATATCCATAGAGTAATGTGGGATTATCCCCGTTTAAATCCAGTCCTTTCTTGTGTACAATGAACATGGGTATTTTTGTTCCATCCTTACTTTCATAAAACACCTGATTTGTTTCATATTGTGATGCATCAAAATCTAAAGTAGGTTCCCAGTAAAGGCTGGTTTTATTTTCATTAATATCATATTTAAAAACAACCCCTGGATAATTGTAGGAAGAAAAGGAGAAAAAGGCAATATTTTCATCTTTTTCGGCCTGAATTCCTCCTACTGAGCCAATAGTTGGCAATTCCACGTCATGTATATATTTTCCTTCAATATCGTATATTTCCACATTACTTCTGGCATCTTTTAAATACTTTGCAATAATTCTGCCACCTCCGAAAGTTATACTTTCAAGAACATCTTCCTTTTCAGGAATCAGGTCATTCCATTCAGCTGGATCAGGGTTAGCAGGGTCTACTGATATAATTTTATATTTTGGAGCCTTATAATCAGTCATAATAATTAGTTTACCATCAATATGATCGATTACAGAGAAATTGTTTTCAAAACCATCCATAAGCTTTATCCAATCGGCATTCTCATCTTCAAGACTTTTGAAATACAGGGCATTCCCACTTGTTGATTCTGTAACAGAAAGGAATATATACTTTTCATCTTCGGTAACATTTATCCCATAACCCCAGTCAGGATGATCAGCATCTTTGTATACAAGTTTATCCAATTCCTGTGAGGTTCCAGCTTTGTGGTAATATACCATGCTATTAATATTTTCGGCTTTTAAGATATCTCCGTCTTCAGGCGCAGGATAACGAGTATAAAAAAAACCGTCCTTAAACCAGGATATTCCTGAAAACTTTGCCCACATAATATGATCAGGGAGCACTTCACCCGTTTCAATGTTTTTAACAAATAGTTCTCGCCAGTCAGATCCAGCCCTAGAAATTCCATAACCAAGATATTTCCCATCTTTTGAAACAGAAAACGCATTCAGAGCAACCGTTCCATCCTCAGATAACTTATTTGGATCGAGGAACAACTCAGGCTCACTATCCAGATCATTCATAATGTAAAATACACCCTGATTTTGCAAACCATCATTTTTCGAGATAAAATAATGCCCCCCTTCTTTCCATGGGGTAGAGACCTTTTCATAATCCCAAATTTCCGTTAAGCGATCCTTTATTTTATTCTTGTAAGGAATTGCATTCAAATATGAAAATGTCACTTCATTCTGGGCTTTAACCCAGGCCATTGTCTCCTCAGAGTTATCGTCTTCAAGCCAACGGTAAGGATCGGACACATCTGTACCAAAATAGGTATCCACCTGGTCAACTTTTTCTGCAACCGGATAATTAAACCCTGATTGCTGACAACTCCAGAGCTGGACAAAAACTACAGCAAATAAAAAAATCCAAATTCGTTTCATAACAATTAAATTTAGTTGATTTTTAATAAAGTCTTTTATTTAATTCTCTCACCATATTATCTTTTCGATTTCCAATCAAACGCCCAACAAACAAACCTAGAAAACCAGAAAGCATCAAGCCCATACCAGCATTAAGGAACAAATCCCCTGGTTGAAATAATACATACCATATCAATACACCCATTACAAGTCCTACTACCATTCCAATAAGTGTATAAAGAGAAGAATAGTATTGAGGATATACCAGGTGATGCTTGGACTTCAGGTGATCCGTCATTTTCCTAAACAAATGTATATATATCTGGAAGGAAACTTCAGTTAGCTGCGATTCATTTTTAAGTTTAATCATTACATCATTCACCTCCGCTTTGAGCTCCTTGCATGATCGGCAAGAATTTTCATACTCTTCAATCCTTGCAGCCATTTTTATAAAGCGGTCAGGACGATAAGACCTCAATTGAAAGCCGGTAAACTTTTCACCCTGAAAAACTACTTCAATTTCTTTAAGCCAAGCCGTAAGTTCCATTAAAAAACAAGTTACAAAGTATAAAATTAATTAGAAAATAGTACAATAAAGTATGCTTCACATTTACCATACTAACACAAAAAAAGGCCAAACTAATGGCCTTTCAAAATTATTTCGATATAAGATATTAACTATTTATTACTAGTTCTTTTCAGGTCGTGGTAATAATACTTTACGTGATAATCTCATTTTATTAGTCTTTTCATCCAGTCCAATCAATTTTACTTCTACCTCTTCTCCTTCTTTCAGAACTTCATCAACTGATTGCAACCTTCTCCATTCAATTTCAGAGATATGAAGCAGACCTTCCTTACCAGGTAAAACTTCAATAAAGGCACCAAAAGGTGTTATAGATTTCACTTTCCCTTTGTACACTTCGCCTACTTCTGGCATAGCTACAATTAGATTGATTTTTTGAAGGGCCTGGTCAATAGCATCTTTATCATCAGCAAAAACATCAACAATACCTAGGTTGCCTACCTCTTCAACCACAATAGTAGATCCTGTATCCTTTTGAATCTCCTGAATAACCTTTCCCCCAGGGCCAATCAGCGCACCAATAAGATCCTTAGGAATGGTAATCTGAACAATTCTTGGTGCATGAGGTTTAAGATCAGGTCTTGGCTCAGGAATAGTTTCCAACATTTTATCCAAAATATGTAATCTGCCTTCTTTTGCCTGTTCCAAAGCCTCCGCCAGAACGTCATATGAAAGTCCATCTACCTTAATATCCATTTGAGTAGCAGTGATACCATTCTTTGTACCTGTTACTTTAAAATCCATATCACCCAGGTGATCTTCATCACCCAGAATATCAGATAATACCGCATATTTGCCTGCCTCTGTATCAGCAATTAATCCCATAGCAATACCTGAAACAGCTTCTTTAATTTGAATACCTGTATCCATAAGAGCTAAAGAGCCAGCACAAACGGTAGCCATTGATGAGGATCCATTAGATTCCAGGATATCAGACACAACCCTGATTGCGTATGGATTTTCTGTTCCCTGAGGAATCATGTTTTTTAATGCCCGATGGGCTAGGTTTCCATGCCCTACTTCTCTACGGCTTACGCCTCTGTATGGACGGGCATCACCAGTTGAAAATGACGGGAAGTTATAATGAAGTACGAATTTTTCTGATCGCTGTGATAATACATCATCAATTTTCTTTTCATCAAGCTTGGTACCTAATGTTACTGTAGTTAATGATTGCGTTTCACCTCTTGTAAAAACTGACGAGCCATGAGGTGCAGGCAAATAGTCAACCTCACACCAAATAGGTCTAATCTCATCTGTATTTCTTCCATCGAGTCTTTTTCTCTCATTTAAAACCATATTTCTTATGGCATCTTTCTCAACATCATGAAAATACCTTCCAACCAGACCTTCATCCACTCCATCTTCATCGGTATATTGAGAGAGAAACTCCTCTTTAACGGAAGCAAAACCTGCAGATCTTTCGTGCTTTGAAGGATTTTGCTTCATTGCAACCGCATATACCTTATCATAGGTTTCCTTACGAACTTTTTCTTTCAGATCTTCATCATTATGCTCATGGCAATATTCCCTCCGTCCGGGATTGACTTCGGCTGCCATCTCAATCTGAGCCTGACACTGCTTTTTAATTGCCTCGTGGGCAAATTTAATAGCTTCCAACATATCGGCTTCAGCAACTTCTTTCATTTCTCCTTCCACCATAAGAATATTATCTATAGTGGCTCCAACCATCATCTCTAAATCGGCATCTTCGAGTTCTGTTACAGTTGGATTAATCTTAAATTCACCTTCAATCCTGGCAACTCTTACTTCTGAAATGGGTCCGTTAAACGGAATGTCAGAAACAGCTAATGCTGCAGAGGCTGCCAATCCAGCTAAAGCATCAGGCAAAATTTCCTTATCTGCTGAAATCAAACTGATATTCACAAAAGTATCAGCGTGATAATCTTCAGGGAACAAAGGACGCAAAGCCCTATCAACCATTCGTGCTATTAACACTTCATAATCTGATGGACGAGCTTCTCTTTTAAGAAAACCTCCAGGGAACCTACCCAGTGAGGCATACTTTTCTTTATAATCAACAGATAATGGCATGAAATCAACATTTTCTTTTGCTTCACTTGCTGACACAACTGCAGCTAACAGAATAGTTTTTCCCATTTTCACTACCACTGAACCATCAGCTTGTTTGGCCAATTTACCAGTTTCAATGGTAATACTCCTACCATCACCTAAATCAATAGTTTTTTCAATTACTTTGTACATTTTTTTCTTTCGTTTATTTTTTCTAATTTCTATGGAACCATTTTTTACAAAAAAAGGCAACTAAATTGCCTTTTCTGCTTATCTCCGTAATTTTAATGCCTTTACTATGGCACGGTATCTTTCAATATCCCTCTTTTTAAGATAATCAAGAAGGCTTCTTCTTTTCCCAACCAGCTTTAGCAAAGCCCTTTGGGTGCTAAAATCTTTTTTGTTTACTTTTAAATGTTCTGTCAAATGAGCAATTCTGTATGTAAACAAAGCTATTTGACTTTCAGAAACACCGGTATTAGTTGCCGATTTTCCATGCTTTTTAAAAATTTCTTCTTTCTTTTCTCCCGTTAAATACATAACAATGATAATATATTATAAACTCACCTGATTTTTAAAGAGCTGCAAAGATAAGTCTTTTTTTAAATTTTTCAACACATGAATAGATTTTTTCTCTAAAACCACATAATATACTAATAATTTAAAATAGAGGAATAAATATCCTTTATCTAATCATGTCTATGAGTCTTAATAAATCCAGAGTGATTTCAATTATTAATTGGCTTCTGCCGATTCGATGAAACTACTTTTTCTATTATTCAGAACCAGTATTCCCGGCAATCAGCAAACCTTTTAACTTTTCAATTTGAATGGGTCCTCCAAGTACGAAGAGTTTATCTTCAGGGGAAAGTATTACATCCGGGGATGGATTAAAGATATAATCTACCTTCTTTTTCATTCCAACTATATTCGCACCCGTGATATTTCGAATTCCAAGTTCCTTTATGGTTTTATTTGAAAAACAATCGGCCATATTCTCACAGGACAATTCTTCAAGTTTAACATCATCAGTCCCCTGAAGTAAAATATATTCCAGAAATTCCACCACATCAGGCTGAATAACAAGCTTGGCCATCCTTTGCCCCCCAATTTTATCAGGCATAATGACATTATTGGCTCCGGCTCGCTTTAATTTACTATCGGATCTATCCTCTGATGCCCTGCTTATTATTTTCAGAGTAAGATTCATCTGACGTGCCGTAAGTACCACAAATAAGTTATCTGCATCATTTGGGAGTGTAGTAATCAAAGCATCAGCATTTTTTATTTGAGCAGCCTCAAGCACATCTTCATGTGTGACATCTCCTTCGATGTATAGATAATCTGTATCTTCCCTAATCTCATCTAAAATCTTTTGATCATTTTCAATAATTACAAACTTCATCTTGTGATCAATTAATTCCACCACACCCTGTCTTCCATTTCTGCCATATCCACAAATAATCACATGTCCTGATAATTTCCGAATTCTCTTTTTCACTTTATTGTCTTTAAAATAATTTCTAAATACCCCTTCAACTAAAAACCTTGTAAAAGATGTAACTACGTATAAAAATATTCCAAAACTGAAGATAATAAGCAGAGATGTAAATAACATTCCTGTATTATCCAGCTGGTGAACTTCCTCATAACCAACGGTTGAAATGGTTATGATTGTCATAAATAGGGCTTCAGTAAAAGTAAACTTCTCGAATACCATAAAACCCAAAACCCCTAAGGAAACAGCAACACCCAACATTATGAAGCCGATAACAATATGCTTGAATTGCCTTTCTCTCATGATTTGTTAAATATAATAATTTGATTTCCTATCTCGCAATTTAGACACTTTTTATTCTTACAATAGTTGTTTTTTAATTGAATTAGAGCCTGGGAATAAAAGGCACTTGTCGACTTTACCCCTAGCCGTTTCCATTGAGAAATTATATTATTTTTTTCTGGTGGGATTTTATCCAAAAAATCTATGGCTCTGTTTTTTATTTCTACCTCATCCTTCATTGCTCCATAAATGAAAAGGAATGGTATGACAGTATTAATCAAAATTGAATATTGGGAATCTAGCCCCATATTTTTTGATTTTAAAACTGAACTTTTGTTAAATTGAAAATGGTTGTTCCAATAAGAGGAAACCTCGAAATTGAATATGGATAACACTTCCTCAATGGTTTCTGCCTCAATTATACGAGAGAACAAACTTTCAGTTGAATAAATTAAAGCTGCAAACTGTGCAATTCTAATGCTTGGGAAATTCATGGGTCGCATTCGCATAAACTTCCACAAATGCCCCTCAATTGATTTTAAATGATACTTCTTCTTTAAAAACCCATATTCATTTCTCAAGCTTACATAATAGTCATCACCAAAAATTTCCCCATCCAGCAAACCAGCCTGTCCAAAAAGTAATGCCTCAATCTTAAAAACACTTTCCTTATTTTGTATGAGGTACTTGAGCGGAAGTGAACGAGCCAATCTTTCGAATTGTAGACTATTCACTTTGAAGCCAAAGCTTTTTGCCATTCCCTGGTAAAAGCTTTCTTCCCAACTGTTTTTATTATTCTCAAGTAGAGTCTTGAAATCATCCGTTTTGTCATGAAGGCGCTCTACCAGAACTTTTCCTAACCAATGCTTGATCCTAAATGGATCTACTTTATATATATCCCTTTCACAAGGGATCCACAAATTACTCTTTAAAATCTCATTGTATTTATCATAATACTTAGCATCAGGTTTAATCACCAGGGTAGTAATTAAACGATCATCCATTCTTTTTGCTGGTTTATCATCTTTTAAAACCACATGTAGTATCACGCTATCGTAGGCTGGATCAATATTATGTTTATGACGATTCCAATCGGAGGACTTTAAATGCATTTCAACATTACCAGCCCATAAGATTCCATCAATTTCAACTTTCGCATTAAAAAAATCCGGACCAGCATCACTATTACTCTCACCCGGATCAAGAACAATAATATCCTCCTCATTAGTTCCAACTAAATTATCAGTTAGAAATAATTGATTTTTCCACAAAAATTGTAAAAAATCCTCACTCATTATCAGGTGCTTCAACTATTATTTTAAAAGCTGAAAAGATAATAAAAAAAGTCTTTCTTATAAAAATTGTGAGAGGCAAAGCAGATATATTTGAAGAAATGAATGCCCAAATTCGGACATTGCTTGTATCAAATCCGAACAAATACTTTCTTAATAAATCACACCAATTAATATTCAATACACTGTATATATGCCATTTACAAGATTTGGCATAGTATATGATTTAATATAAGCAGATTCGCTAAATAATAAATATGACACGAATTATAAAAACTATAAAGTACTATGTAAACTATTTGTTGTTCGCCGACAGCAGGAAAGTTATTTATGTATTAGCTTCAAAAGAAGAAGTTATGCATAATACTGGTACACAGCATATCAGAAGAATTAGCAGCCACGAAAACACTTCAATTATGCATAACTTACATCAAAATTGTGTAAGATTTTCGAGATATCCAAATATTAACAGGCAAATAAATCCTTTGGATTATCATAAATATTGAATTAACCAGGAATTACTAAATACATAGTTTAATATTAATTAAAATTTGCAGCCATGAAAAAAATGATTAGTTTATTCGTATTAATTGCCGCCTTTAGTTTTGCAGCAATTGCAGATTCTTTCGTAATGAAGGGTAAGACTCACACTGCCCTTGGAAAATACACCATTGAAGAAGCATCAGATCCGATTAGTATTGATGGTGTAGAATTAGAAACCTATATTATCTCATATGAAAATTCTTCCAAGAAAGTAAGAGTGGCCATTGAAAAGGATGATAAAAAGGATAGTAAAAACTATATTGTAGTTGGCGATGACCTTTCATTACAATACACGTGCGATAGTAGAACTTTTGGAGTTGAAAAGCTTGATAAAAAATATAAATCGTCGGGTATAGAAACTTCAATTGATGACTTAGACAAAACAGAATATTTCCATCAAAAGGTTATTACACGCGAGAAAAGTAAGGAAAAAGATTGTCTTGGATTAATTGCTTGCTATTATCCAAAACTTGTAAACAATTATGAAGAAGCCTTTGCTTGCAAGTAAACAGATTTCATAAATGAATTAGAAGAAAGGAAGTCCCTATGGACTTCCTTTCTTTTTTATATCAAGGCGTTTTAGATCACTTTTTATTAAATTAAAAGTAGGACTACAATTCCCATTTCCGTACAGGTTTTGTTTCATATTCGTACAGTATTTCCTTAAGGAAAAATCGATCATTTCAATACTATATATCTAAATTATAGCCCCTTAGGCCAAATGGCACATTTTATGTACATTTTTTTAATGCCTGGTTAATTACTAATATTTTTATTGAAGTCTTCAGAATATCTGGAGAAAGATTTGTAACTGATAGTACTAATTATAAAATGAAAAGTATGGAATAAAAAAACAATCCCTGGTACTGGTAATACCAAGGATTGAAAATTAAAACTTCCTTTTTCCGGGTGGATTAAAGAAGATTATGAGGTAAAAATACAAGAAAAACGAAAAACCACAAACTTTAAGAATTAAATATTCTTAATTCCAATTCCCCCTCACAATCTTTCTGAATTTATTTTCTAAGAGGAAGTTACATGATGCAACGGTCTTATTGCATCACTTATGTGACTGATGCATCCTACCAAACAATAATTAACGTCTCCAATATCTCAAGAATATTGTTGCATTGATAATATTAATAACCTAAAAATTAGCCTATGAAAAAAAAATTGTTTCTATTAGGAATTATTGTGCTCGCTGGAATCTTATCAGTTAATGCACAAACCATTAATGTTTCTGGTACCATAACCAGTGCCGATGATGGAAGTACGCTTCCGGGAGTATCGGTGGTAGTTAAAGGGAATACATCTATAGGTACCGTTACAGATCTTAATGGAAAATACCAGATTGCAGTGCCAATTGATAATCAGGTACTGGTTTTCAGCTTTGTTGGGATGATTACTCAGGAAGCAAATATTAATGGCCGTTCGGTTATTGATATAAGACTGGAAACTGAAGTAACTGAACTGTCAGAGGTAATAATTACTGCTGCTGGTATCCGCCGAGAAAAAAAAGCCCTCGGGTATTCTGTTGAAGAAGTTGGTGGAGATCAAATCCAGCAAGTCGCAGAACCTGATGCCTTAAGAGCACTCCAGGGAAAAATTCCGGGAGTAAATATCACTGGTGCCAGTGGGGCACCTGGAAGTTCAACTCGCATAACCATAAGGGGAAATTCATCCTTAATGGGGAATAATCAACCTTTGTTTGTTGTTGATGGAATTCCCTATGACAATACTACTAACTCCATGTTCTCAGGATCGGCTAATGGCTCGGCTACTGGAAGTAGGATTGGCGATCTTGACCCAAATAGTATTGAATCCATCATTGTTCTTAAAGGGGGTGCAGCCGCAGTTCTATATGGTTCCAGAGCTGCGAACGGTGTTGTACTTGTAACCACAAAATCTGGGAATGCAATTGCGAAGAAAAAAGGTCTGGAAGTAACCTATAATGGTTCATTTGGAATTGAACAAATCTCAAATCTCCCAGAATACCAGAACACTTATGGCACAGGTACAAACTTTAACTACCAGCAGGCAAATGGTTCCTGGGGTGCTCCATTTATTGGAACGCAGCCCTATGCGAATACTGATTCAATTGCACACTGGTATGATGGAAGACCAGGAATGGATAGTTATTGGGGAACTCAGGTACCCTACCGAGCTTATCCAGATAATGTTAGTAAACTATTTGAAAATGGAGTAATTATAGACAATTCCATAACAATAAATGCTGGAAACGAGAAATCAGCCTTATCTATTACTGCCTCTCATTTAAGTCACGATGGATATGTACCCACTACGAATTATAAAAGAACCAATGTTAGTGTGGGTGGACAGTCCCAGCTTGAGAATGGGATAAGAGTGGGTGGTGTCATTGCGTACACACAAAGCTCCCAGGAAGCAGTTCAAAGTGGAGTAGGTAGTGTAGGTTCAAACAACCAATCTGCTTTTGCAAGGGCACTTTATCTTGGAAGGAACTGGGATGTTCATGGTCAACCTTTTCAGAATCCCGTTGACCTGGGAAGTGAATTTATGGTTGGACGCGGACAGGCAGACAACCCACTTTGGTCATATGAAAATGCTGGGTTTGAATCTTTGACAAAAAGAATAAATGCCAATCTAAATTTTGGTTTCGATATAACAGAGTGGCTTGATCTAAGCTATAAAATTGGAGTGGACTCATATACTGAAAGCCAGAGGGACTTTATTCGTCCTGGATCAACCGGTGCTCAGGGATTGGGAAGGATTACTACCTACGATATCTCCTGGAATCAGCTTGAATCAAACCTGATGCTAACCTTTAACAAGTACTTTGGAGAGGATTGGAATTTGCGTGTTGTACTTGGGCATAATATAAATCAAAGGACTCGAGGTTCTCAGGCAGTTCAAGGTACTGGATATGTTGTTTTCGATATTGATGACCTAAACAATACCAATGCAGTGGTTCCTTTTGGTGGCGGATTCGAACAAAAAAGGATATGGGGAATTTTTGGAGACATTAGCCTTGGATTCAGAGGCTGGGCATACCTTGGAATAACCGGACGAAATGACTGGTCCTCCACATTACCAAAGGAAAACAATAGTTATTTCTATCCAGCCATAACAGGCTCGGTAATGCTAAATGATGCCTTGAATATTGAATCCTTTGTCTTAAGTTCCTTAAAATTAAGAGCAGCCTGGTCACAGGTAGGTAATGATACGCAGCCTTATCAAATAAGTCCTGTCTATTATATTAATTACACCTACCCAACTACTCCTAATCCTACTGCAGAATTACCTTTCACACCAACAGGAGGATCAACTTCCCCAGGTGCATCACTGGAATTTACAGAAAGGGATCCGAACCTTAAGCCAGAAAGAACTGATGAATTAGAATTTGGGTTAGATCTTTATATGTTCAATAGAAGGATCGGTGTAAACTTCACCTATTATGACAGAATTGCAAAAGATCAAATTGCACCTGTTTCACTTCCAGTAAGTACTGGGTTTAGCCAGCTATTAACAAATTTTGGTAAAATGCAGAACAAAGGAGTTGAAATTGGACTTCAGCTAACTCCATTCGACATGAGTTCGGGTTTCCGCTGGGATATATTTGGAACTTTTACACATAATAAAAATGTTGTACTGGAATTGGCGGACGGGGTTGAAGAAATTACAATATTGCAGGGTAATGTTGGAGGAAGCCCCACCTATTTCTCTGGGATGGCCTCAGCTATTCTTAGACCAGGCCAGGAATATGGTCTTTTAAAAGGATCTGTTAGCGCCAGAGATCAAGATGGTAACTTATTAATTGATCCATCGAATGGACAGTTAATTAGGGACCCAAATGAAGCTATCATTGGGAATCCAAATCCGGATTTTATTGTCGGGGTTACAAATACTTTTCAATATAAAGGTTTCCGGTTAACAGCAGTTTTTGATTGGAGGCAAGGCGGAGATCTCTACTCCAACACCATTCTATCAATGTTGGGCAGAGGTGTACTCAAGTTTACTGAAGATAGGGAAATGATGAGAATTATTCCCGGCGTGTACGGTGATCCCAATACCTATGAGCCCATTCGGGATGGTGAGGGAAATAAAATTGTAAACACTACTATGGTAGAAACGAACTCTCTCTTCTTCGGTGAAACCTTTGCTATAAATTCAGCAAATGAGTGGAATGTTTATGATGCTACAGTTTATCGCTTAAGAGAAGTTACACTGGGTTACGAATTTCCTCAATCAATAATAGAGAAATCACCATTTGGAAGAATCGCTCTATCAATAACAGGTAGAAACTTGTGGTTCAGAGCTCCCAATTTCCCTGAATCAACCAACTATGATCCAGAGATCAATCAATATGGTGCTTCAAATATCCAGGGTATAGAATATAGCACTACGCCATCGACCAGAAGGTTTACATTCAATGTTAGTTTAACCTTTTAAAAAACAGAATTATGAAAAACATAAGAATAAAATATATAGTTTCAATCGCCCTGGCTTCGATGCTTGTAATGCTTAGTGGCTGCGAGAAATGGCTGGATATCAATGAGGATCCAAATAATCCAACAGAGGTGCCTGTTAGTCAATTGCTCACTGCTGTTGAAATAGATCTTGCCGGTTCATTGGGAAGCTCAGTCGGTGGACTGTCAGGTTATACTTCTGCTACTGTTCATCATATGTTTCAACGGGGTAATACTGCACAGTTCTACGACCTACAAGGAACTGATTTTGAAGTTATAACACCATGGAATATCATGTACCAAAGATTACTAACAGGCGTACGCCAAATAATTGATCTGGGAACAGCAAGTGAGGGAAACGAAGACTGGCACTATGTCGGAATTTCCCAAATCATGAAAGCTTATACATTCAGTCTGTTGGTAGATGTTTGGGGAGATGTTCCCTATACAGAATCAAATCAGGGTGCGGAATTACGTGCTCCGCATTATGATAATGGGCAGAGTATCTATCCACAATTATTTCAAATGATTGATGAAGGACTTTCTAACCTTGAGAAAGAATCATTTTTATCACCTGGAACAGATGACGTCATTTACCAGGGAGATTTGGATAAATGGAAAAAGTTTGCCAAAACCTTGAAATTGAAAATGTACAATCAGATAAGACTGGTTGAGGATGTTTCTGCTGAAGTTGCTACCCTTTTGGCCGATGAAAGTGAATTAATTGGCCCGGAGGATGATTTCGAGTTTCAATATGGAGCAGCTGTAGCACCTATGAACAGGAATCCAGGTTATCAGCAGGAATATACACCAGGAGGTTCATACTATTATATCAATCCTTATTTCTATGAGATTTTGATGGGACAAAATTCTTTCTTCCCGGTAGAAGGAAATCCATATCTTGGAATTGTAGATCCCAGGGTACCCTATTATTTCTATAACCAGCTTGCATCAGGGCAGGATGCGGAAAACCCTGTAGCATACAGGAATGGGGATTTTGTCTCTGTATATATGTATTCATATAATATCGATCCAAATGAGGGATTTGATCAGGCATCATCTCAAACTATTGCTGGACTCTACCCGCTGGGAGGACGATATGATGATGGAAATGGAGGGATTGCCAGCTTTAATGGCGCCGGAGATACTCCGCAGCGAATGTTAACCTACTTTTCAAGATTGTATACTCAGGCAGAAATGGCATTGGTAGGAGTAACCAACCAGGATCCGGCTCAATTGCTCGAAGATGCAATTCAAGCATCCTATGACAAGGTTAATGAAGTAGCATCAGCGGCAGGAGCCCCTCCAATAGTCCAATCTGAAATTGACGATTATATCGATGAAGTTATGCTTCTTTATGATGCCTCAGATAATGACGGGAAACTTCGTCATATAATGACTCAGAAGTGGATAGCCAATTATGGTTCTGCTGTAGATTCATATACTGATTACAGACGGACCGGGTATCCTCTATTGCACAATGGGAATACGGATAATCTAGATGTAACTGTCCAAACAAGAGACTATCCAGTATCATATCCATGGAAGTCTGATGACCTTTCAGTAAACCAAAATGCACCTAACCAGAAAAACATCACTATGTTCAAGGTGTTCTGGGATGCGAATTAGAAACGTAAAAACAAAAAATTATGAAAAATTTAAAATATATAATTCTAATAGTTGGCGTATTAATTACCATCCAATCATGTGAGGACACGGAGAAAATCAGATTTCCCGAGTTTACTGATGCCGCGGTAATGCGTATACAGGTAGATCCGGATTATGGCTCCCTGGATGCCTCAGATATTGAAAATGCCAAAATTGTTTATGGCATCTTCACTGAGAACGATAATATTGAATCGGTAATAATTAGTGCGTCTTATTACAACTTTCAAAATGACACTACTTATGAACGCAGGGAAATAAGAAGGTATACTCAACCAGATTTCGATGCGAATAACTATTCTATTTATGATGAGGAACTTACTTCCCAATTTCTTGCCCAGGCTTTTGGATTGCCAAATGGTATAGACGACATGGGAGGAGGAGATCGTTTTGACTTCTTTAATGTAACTTCTCTTACGAATGGCGCAGTTTATCCTGATACTATTCTTGCGGGGACTGAATATGAAAACTTGAATGTTACACCAAATATTATTAACAGTTCAGCCAGTTCAAGTTTTAGTGTTGGTTTTACCGCCTATGTTGCATGTCCAATAGAAGATGGCTTTGCCACAGGTGATTATTACATGGAACAGATTAGCGGACCAGGTGATCCATGGGAAGGTACTCCTTACCGCTGGGAACCAGGAGTAGTAACTCTTACACAGGAAAGTCCTATTGAACGCAAATTTGTAGGCTTTACCTACTTTGGGTTTGATGGGAGAGAATTTAACTTTCTCTTAGTTTGTGGCAATGTTCTTGTCGGAGTTGTTGATTCTCACCTGGCATGCTCTGCCGGATTCTTCTGGGGCTTAGACTCACCTCCTGGATACTATGATGAATCAGATGATAGTGAAATCTACATCCATATTCTCGAAAATATTTTGGGGGATTGTGGTCTGCCAGCCAGTGAACCTGCTGTCATAAAGTTAACCAAGATAGATTAGGAATGTTGCTATATGAAAACAAATTAAAAAATGTAATATGAAGAAAGCTAGATACATATTAATAGTTGCAATTGTAATGTCTTTTATGCCCTCTTGCGTGGACGATTATCAAGATGCTAATCCGCCCAGGCCTTTAGACGGACCGTATTTTACTCTAAGCGCTGCAGGTGATGTGGTCGTTACTCCCATTGATGGAAACTTCATTGGTGCAGCTCAGACAATTGATTTCACCCTGCATGTAATTGATTGCCCGGGTGGAATTGACTCAGTAGGTGTTACTGTTGATGAAGATGGTACGGGAACTGGCGCAGTTGATCAGGCCTCGTTAAGCGCTGTTATGGGAGAATCACAAGGGCAGGTTCTGGTACACTTTACTACAACTGATGTTGTTACGGAGGAAATTGATTTGGTTATATCCATCACCTTATATGATGGGCAACAACCAATTGATTGGCATGGCAGTACAGTTGACTACAGGAAATCATCGGCTGTACCCTATGATGTAACATTGATCTCATGCTCTTCCACAGGTTTGGCAGGAACATATAGTTCACTTGCCAATGGGTTTTTTGGAGATGGGGCTGGAGGGCCGGATGCACCTTATAATGATCTTCAGGCTAACATTAGCATCTCTGAAGTCAGACCTGGATTGTATGAAATTGATGACATGTCATTTGGGCTTTACCCACTCCTATATGGAGATGACCCGGTACCAGGTCAGGTAGACCTGTGTGGAACTGATATTACTGACAGAGGAGATACTGACCATTACGGTGACCCGTTTACCATTGCTGGTACACTAAATGGGGACGGAACAGTAAATCTGAGTTGGAGCAATACTTATGGAGACAGTGGGACAGTTGTCCTGACATCTTTATAAGAATTACTAGGTTTGATAGATTGGGGCTTCTTTATCTTTAAGGAGCCCCAATTTCATTTAGATTAAACCGCTTTTTTCAAGAATCTCTGCCATCTCAATTTGTATCTCCCGGGCTTTTCCTCCGGCTACGTCGGCAAAGCTATTTCCACTATCTGCAAAGATGATTCCTCGTGAAGAATTAACAAGCAGGCCACACTGTTTATTCATTCCATACTTAGATACTTCCTGTAAGCTACCTCCCTGGGCACCTACACCAGGAACCAACAAAAAATGATCTGGTACTATTTTCCTTAAATCAGTAAGCATTTCAGCCCTGGTTGCTCCGGCCACAAACATCATTTTATCCACACTGCCCCACTCCGTACCCTTTTTAAGGACCTTTTCAAATAAGCGTTCTTTTGATTCCTTGTCTTCCATGAATTGAAAATCATCAGCACCTGCATTTGAAGTAAGAGCCAACATTATCACCCATTTGCCATCATATCCAAGGAAAGGCTCTACAGAATCTTTTCCCATATATGGGGCCACGGTTACAGCGTCAAAATCCATTGATTCAAAGAAAGTTCTTGCATACATTCTGGATGTATTCCCAATATCACCACGCTTCGCATCTGCAATAACGAACAAGCCAGCATCAATTTCACGTAAGTAGTCCAAAGTCTTTTGCAATGACACCCAGCCTTCCACCCCCTGACTTTCATAAAAGGCAATATTAGGCTTATAGGCTACTGTATACGAATGTGTTGCATCAATAATTTGCTTATTGAATTCAAAAACAGGATCCTCAGTAGAATGGAGATGTGAGGGTATTTTCTTTGGGTCAGAATCCAATCCAATACAAAGGAAACTCTGTTTTTGCTTTATTTTTTGAAATAACTCGAAGGATGTCATTGAAATAATCCTTTAGATTATAAAAAAACTATTTCTTTTTCTTCTTAGCAGAGAAATCTAAGGTTCCTTCAGAATAGGAAACCTTGCCTTTCATTTCGTCTTTTGTAATTGTATTCTTCACATAAATCACATCTCCTTCAATGTAGGCTTTAAAAGAAAGAACTTCATCTTCCAATTTCAAATCATGAAGTTTCAATTTATAATACTCACTAAAAACCAATTCACCCTGCAATTCTTCCTCCTCAATGGTAATAACAAGATCTCCTGTGCTATATTCATAGGGTGCATCTGGAGCTGAAAATATCCATGTACCTACAAGTTTGTCATTAGATTTTTTTTGTGCAAATAGAATTCCGGTTGATAATACCATCAACCCAATTAATGATAATACTTTAAACTTATTCATTCCCTTTAAATTTGTTTGGTTAATATATATATAGAATTATAATCCTCTTTTTAAAAATATCAGATCATTTATATGAGTCGCGATTATTGTTCAGCAAATTTAAGCTAATTTCCTTTATTGGTAGCATTTTGTATACCTTATTTCAAAATATAAATAATTAAAAAAAAATCAATTTAGGTAGGAATCTACTCAAATTCTATACTTTTATGTATGCTATTGAACATTTCTTTTTATCTTCATTTCCGAAATTCAACAACAACTTAAACGAAAATAGGCTTATGAAATTAAAATTACGTATAGTGCTCATTTTCTTTGCCTTCCAAGCCACCCTCTTAAATGGGCAGACTGTAAAGATTGACTGGCCAGAGATAAAGGATTCATCAAACCTGGTTGATACCCATTCTAAATCTATAAAGTATCAGGAGAAGAAGATTTATGATTTCCCTTCAGTTGGAGTAAAGATTAGTAACAAGTTTGCTGGTGCAAGATTGAATGCAGTACAACTTGAAAATGACAGTACCTTCAACTGTTTAATCCTTCCAGAAAATTTTCCTATCAATATGAGTCCCTGGTATTCATTCAAAGTCTGGGCGGAAGACTCAAGAACTATATACTTTGACCTTCACTATAAACATGGACAACACAGGTATTTTCCAAAATTAAGCAAAGATGGGATCCTTTGGACCCAAATTGAGTCTTCAGACTTATTTACAAAGCCCAGGGATTCGACAGCATTGTTCAGAGTACAAATTGGCCCTGATACTACCTGGATTTCTGGTCAGGAGCTTATGACAACTCAAACAGTTTCCCAATGGACGAATAAGTTGGCAGAAAAACATTTTGTGAACAAGCATACCATTGGATACAGCACATTGAAAAAGCCCATTACTGCTTTAACTGTCTCCGAATCAAAAGACAAGAACATGCTTATTATTTTATCACGGCAACATCCTCCCGAGTTAACAGGGTTTAAAGAAATGATGGCTTTTGTTGAAACTCTCTGCGGCAGTTCAGGCAAAGCAAAAAAATTCAGAAAAAAGTTTGAAATAATTATTGTTCCTGTGATGAATCCTGATGGGGTGGATAATGGTCATTGGAGGCATAATGCCGGCGGCATAGACATGAACCGTGACTGGCGTCATTTTAACCAGCCTGAAACAGCTTCGTTTAGAAAATTTGTACTTAAAGAAATTGAAAAGCAAAATGCCATTCCACGATATGGTATAGATTTTCACTCAACGCAAACAGATATTTTTTATTTGCCCTCAGAAGAAACTTTACCAAGCGGGAAAGGGATCTCCATGACATGGCTCAATAACATCAATGCGAAATTTCCTCAGAACCCATTTAATCCCGAGCCTTCTGATGTGGAAGGACAAGTTTCGAAGAACTGGTTTCTTCATGAACTGAAAATTGAAGCTATAACGTATGAAGTAGGCGATACAACCGACAGAGAAGTCATTAAGAAAAGAGGAAAAGAATCAGCCTTACAACTCATAAAAATCCTTTTGAAAGAGTACAAAAACAAATAGGTGTTTTTAAAGAGTATATCTTCAACCTACCAATCTCATAATCATTAAATGTTCAAAGAATACCTCAAAATATTCTTCAGACAATTTTCCAGGAGTCCACTTAGCAGTACAATCAGCGTAATTAGCCTGGCATTTGGAATAAGTTGTACAGTGATAATGCTCTTATTCATAAACTATGAGCTCAGCTTCGACAAATTTCATACCTACAAAGATGATATTTACCGTGTATCTATGCGGTCAATAATGAAAGACCAGGAAAATATTGTTGCTGGAATTACAGCTGCAGTTGGTCCATCTCTTGAATCTACTTTTCCTGAGGTAGTTCGTTTTGTGAGAATTCGAAATCCACAGGACGGATACCTCATCTTTAAAGATAAAAGCGTATACGATAATAGTATTAGGTATGTTGATTCATCATTCTTCCAGGTTTTTTCATTCCGCATGTTAAAGGGAAATCCCAACAATGCACTGGCAACACCAAATTCTATTGTTCTAACAGAAACCATGGCTGTTAAGCTCTTTGGGGAGGAGAACCCTATGAACCAGATGGTCAGCTTAAATAACCAGGATACTTATCTGGTGACAGGGATTTGCGAATCACCCCCTTCAAATTCACACATCCAATTTAACAGCCTTATCTCATTTATTTCCCTATACGAAGATTCAAGGCTATACCTCGGATGGAACGGCGGGTGGCAATATCCAACCTATATTCAATTAAATCAGGAAAGTATAATTTCCGGGCTGGACGAAAAGATGCCTGATTTCATGTGGGAAAATATCAACAAAGAATATGAAGAGGTAGGAATCCGAATAGAACCCGTTTTTGAACCCCTGCCCAATATTTATCTAAACTCCCAGGCGGTAGATGGAAATGATAAAAAAGGTTCCGTTTCGAATATTCTTATATTTTCATTTATTTCATTGTTTATTTTATTGCTTGCCTGCATAAACTTTATCAATCTCACTACTGCCCATGGAATTATACGAGCACAAGAGATAGGAATAAGAAAAACATTTGGGGCAAAACGTGGAAATCTCATCAAGCAGTTTTTAAATGAATCTGTGATTATGAGCCTGGCTGCTTTTATTCTTGCTTTACTTCTCATCGAGTTCCTCCTTCCTCATTTAAATTCATTGCTGGAAAAAAACCTGGTTTTATTTCATACTTCCAATCTTGTAATTATAATCAGCTTTCCATTAATAATTGTATTTGTTGGACTTTTAGCTGGTGCTTATCCTGCTTTTTATCTATCCGCTTTCAGACCACTGACTGTAATTCAAGGTAAATTAAATAGCGGAACGGGAAAACAGCGTTTAAGAAATATACTGGTAGTATTCCAGTTTTGTATCTCTGCAGTACTAATCATTGTCACAATTACATTAAACAAGCAACTAAAATTCATTACAAATAAAGATGTCGGTTTCCCAAAGGATGAGATTATAATTCTACCCCTTATCAGTGAAAATGCCAGGAGTAATTTCGAACTGGTGAAACAAGAATTATTGTCCATTCCCGATATTCTGTCAGTGGGTGCTTCTTCCGATTACCCAGGAAGAGGTCTTACCCGTAATGGCTATGTTCCTGAAGGCCAAGAAAACCCGGTAATGATCAATGTTTTGGATATAGATTATGATTTTGTACAAACCTATGACTTGAAAGTAAATTCAGGTCGGGTATTCAATCCGGAATTTGGAAGCGACCAGAATGCATACCTCATCAATCAGTCTTTTACAAAAGAGATGGGCTGGGATAATGCAATTGGTAAAAACATTTCTAGAAGCGGGGAACATGAAGTGATAGGTGAGCTGGCTAATTTTAATTTTGCTCCCATGCAAGAATCTGTCCGTCCACTAATTTTTACTATGGAACCATATATGGGTTACAGCTTTTTAAGCGTCCGCTATAACAAAGAGAATGGGAAAGAGTTACTCACGATGATGGAAAGTAGTTGGAAAAAGATTCTCCCTGAGGAGGCTTTCAGATACAGCTTTTTAGCAGATGAACTATCTGATCTTTACAACAGTGAAAGGGAAACTGGCCGCTTACTACAATTTCTCACTTTAACTGCAATTCTGATAGCATGTATGGGCTTATTTGGATTGGCCTCATTTATTACACGGCTGAGAACAAAAGAGATTGGGATTCGAAAGGTCATGGGAGCCAGCTCCAGCTCAATTCTTTTAAAACTTTCTCTTAACTTCACTTTCTGGGTGCTCATTGCTAATATTCTGGCAGTGCCAATTGCGTTTTACATAATATCAAGTTTCCTGGAAAACTATGCATATTCGATCTCTATGCCTTATTCAATATTTATCCTCACCACTATGGCTAGTTTTATCCTAACCTGGATAACAGTTGGATATCAAAGCTACAAGGCATCAATAACAAATCCGGCAGATACCTTAAGACACGAATAATTTAAAGACCAGGCTTATTTTTTACTAGAACAAATCAGGAAAGAACAATTAATTTAATCCATTGGTAGGTTTATTTGGAATCATAATTGAAAAAGTTGATCCTTTGTTAGGCTGGCTTTTAACAACAATTTTACCTCCACATTTGCTGATCATTTCTTTGCATAAAATCAATCCAAATCCACTTCCTGACTCCCCATTTGTTCCTTTTGTCGATTCCACTCCCCCAATCTCAAATAAACTTTCAAGTCTTTCTAATGGAATTCCAATTCCTGAGTCACTAATTTTTACCATGGTAGAGTTTTGTCCAGAAATCCCATCGATATCGATATGACCACCTTGTGATGTAAATTTTATGGCATTGCTTAAGATATTACCTAAGATGCTATTTATCATCCTTCTATCGGCATAAGCCTTCAGGTCATTCCCAGTACTTATTTTTAATTCCAGCTTTTTCTTCAAAAGCATATCGGAATATTTATTTTTCTGCTTTGCAATAATTTCGGACAAACTCAACATTTCTTTGTTAACAGGTAATTCCTCATTCTGAGACCTTGCCCAGTGGAGAAGATTTTCAAATAGTTGATAATTGTTTTTTGAATGCCTGGAAAGAATTTGCATAGCGGCTTGAATATCTTCAGACTCAAGTTTCTCATAATCATCAGAAAAAGTTTCAATAATCGAGGTCATTGTTGAGAAGGAATTTCTCAAATCATGACTAATAAAACTCAACAATTTATCTTTTGTCTGACCCAGCTCATTTAATTGTTTATTCTGGTCTTTAATCTTCTGATTTCGTAATTTTAACTCAAGGTTCAATTCGTTTAACTCTCCGAGATTTCCTTTCAATATTTCTTTTTCTTTTTTTTCTATTGCAAGACTTAATTCAGATTCATTCTTTTTAAGTAAGATCTTCCTTTGGCTACCAATATATCTAGAAACCATATCAGGAACCTGCAAAAAGAAAATCCCCAGGATTAAAAAATATGCCGACTTATAGGTATGCCCCATAGGATCAGACGAAATTACCTGGGCTATGAGATTGGGGTCAATTGAAGCCAGCCTTAGATAGTAGTTTAGATTGAAAACCAATATACTCAGGAAGGTAGCATAAAGAATAAGCTTTTTATCATACCGTAATACAGATAAAAACATAAGTACGGGATATATAAAAATTGAAGCAGTGGTAGATACCGCGATATCAGAAAAGTATACTGAGTTAATGTAAATATGAACCGATAAGATGACAATATCGATGGTTACCGAAAAATACCTGAGGAAATAAACATTTTTACCTTTCTTAATCAGGTAACCCAAATACAGATTGTAAATTAAAAAAAATGATGCCGGGATTAGAGAAAGGAAGGCTTCTTTATATAAACCTTTCAAAAATGTAACTACTATAAAGGCCAATACAACAATAATTAGTATCCACCTGAATTTCAGCGCAGTCTTCTCTCCTTTTAGGGCTTCTTCTTTAAATAAAAACCGATCAATATCCATTGCAGAAAATTAGGGTGTAATATTCCTACACCTAAGAAACGACCAAACGTTCTGGTTAGCACTCTAAAAATGGTAAATAATAAAACCTGATTGGATTAATTCAGGTGTTCTGGGGTGGGCTATACAAATATAGAAATTAATATGATACAGACAGGTATAAGTTTGTTAAAAATGTTTAAATCAAGATTCGTTCTCCTTGAGTCTTTCAGCATTTTCAGCCATATTAAGCTTATCTATTAACTCCTGAATTTCACCATTAAGTACAGCCTGTAGGTTATACATAGTAAGGTTTATACGATGATCTGTTACTCTTCCCTGTGGGTAATTATAGGTCCTAATCTTTGCGGAACGGTCTCCAGTGGATACCATTGTTTTTCTTTTCGATGAAATTTCGTTAAGATACTTTTGATACTCCAGGTCATACAACCTGGTACGAAGCTCTGCCATGGCCTTATCCAGATTCTTTAATTGAGACTTTTGGTCCTGACATGTCACAACAATTCCTGATGGGATATGAGTTAAACGGATTGCAGAATATGTTGTATTTACAGATTGCCCGCCCGGTCCGGAGGCACAGTAGGTATCTTTTCGAATATCATCTGTTTTAATTTCAATATCAAATTCTTCAGCCTCCGGAAGCACAGCAATAGAGGCAGCAGATGTATGTACCCTACCCTGTGTTTCAGTCTGCGGTACGCGTTGAACCCTGTGAACTCCAGATTCATACTTTAAGACACCGTACACTCCATCTCCACTTATTTTCAGGATAACTTCCTTATAACCTCCAACAGTACCTTCTGTAAAATCACTTACTTCAACTTTCCATCCTCTGTATTCGCTATATTTAGTATACAACCTCATTAAGTCACCAGCAAATATACTAGCCTCATCACCGCCAGCACCTGCACGTATTTCCATCAAAGCATTCTTAGAGTCTTCAGGATCTTCCGGTATAAGGAGGAACTGAATTTTCTCTTCCATGGGAGTCACCTTCTCATAGAGTTCATCCAACTCTTCCTTGGCCATTTCTCTTAACTCAGGATCCTTTTCTTCACCCAGGATATCTTTTGCAGACTGGATATTACTAATTACATTTTTATAATCAGTATAGGCCTCAATTATAGGTTCAAGGCTCTTATATTCCTTATTCAATCTCACATAACGTTTCATGTCAGAGATGATTTCCGGTTCATTAATCAACCTGGAAACCTCCTGAAAACGGTTATATACTCCCTCAAGTTTCTCAAGGATCAAATTCTTGCTCATTTCAACGCCTCCTTTTATCAGGCTGCAAAGGTAATAATATCTATTGAAAGTGATTTTAATCGTAAAAACAGAGAATAGATTTCACCTGCCTTTTGACAATATGGGTAATAATAAAATAGGACGGATGATTCACTGGAAAGATATATTTAGCACATTCCATTCCTACAGCGGACAGCTATTTCGGTTCCTGATATGCTACCAGGTCACTTTTCAGTGAACCCAATATCATATTTAGCTGGATTCGAACCGGTATATGATCTGCATCATCAGTAAACCATACAATCATATCATCTTCATTTTTAAAGAAATTCCCGGCTACAGTTGAGGGATTGTACTTTAAACACTCAATCTTTCCATATTTTGTTTTAATCGTTTCCTTTCCAACATATTTTATCTTAAGATCCCACAATATGTCAGCTATAAAGATTTTAATTACAATATCCTGACCGGTATTGACACTTTCTGAGATATGGTTTTCTCGAAAACAATAATAGGCTGTAAGAAGGTCGTGAATATTCTTTGGTACAACGTGCATACCAGATATCTCACTGTGGACTATAGAGGAGTCCTGCCTGGAATCCTGATCAAAAACAAGCTCGTTCTGCACCTTGCACCGTTTATCTATCAAGCTCATGCTTGAGTAATTTGGAAGCCCGGTAACCGTATCCATACATGACTCAAAACAATAGTTAACACTTTTAAAGAACCGGGCAATACCTGTACTTCTGGCTTCAGCTTTAATATAGCTCCCACAGCTAGTTGAATCACTGCCAAATGAAATTATTGCTTCCCCAACATTTATTATACCATATCGAATAGTATATTGCATTATTTCACCGTCATAATCAGGTACCTTCTCGCTTCCACCTGGGGAAATGCCAGAAAGCAAGATCATTGATAGAAAAATCATGGATGCTTTAAGATTCATCCTGTTTTTATATTTAAAGAACCTGTTAACCATCTCAAATATACGGAAATCATTATAACTATTATTTTGGAAAAAAGGTTTTTATTTCATTCCTTTTTTTGAATTGTATTATTGCTAATTGCCCAAAGCACAATAAATAATACTGCTGTGGCAGGATAAATAAGAAGCAAGGGGAATTCCCTTGTATCTGGGAATATTACGGCTAATCCGATATAAGCAGCCAAAGCAATAATGCCCCCTGCAAATTCCCATTTCCATGCGAGGCCAAGTCCTATAAAACCTATTCCCATTAGCGATAATTGAATAATGCTGTCTGTACTCATGGGTTCTCTATTCGATGATTCAGGTTGGAAGAAAGTATCGCCGATAAACATTAACAAGAAAAATACAACGAATAGAATACTTAACACCCTAAGTGTCCATCGGAAGATTTCGATAAATTTTTTCATATTATTTCTCTCCTAAATTTTGTTTTACTCGATTAACTTTTTGGTTTTACACCGTTTACATATTGGTTTCTGGTATCCACATTACCTTCTTTTCTGTCACACATGGTGGTCCGTCCTTTGATATAATCATCACAGCTTTCTATTTTTTTAACATACTATAAGTCCTTAACTCAGAAAGTGGTAAAGCTGAACCCTATAATTCAATATTTTTCCTCAAATACCAGCTTACTAAAAAGAATACACCCATAGTGATTATGAGTAAAAAAAAGATGAAGGGAATTATATAAAAGTTATTCCCTCGAATGGACATAAACCAGGTTACAAATAAACCCAGAGATACAATCAGGATTCCACCGGGCAACTCCCATTTCCAGGCAATAAAAACAAATACAAGAAGTCCCAGCCAGGGAGCTGCATTCGGACTATTCTTTATAATGCCCATTAGGCCACCACCGTATTCTTCAGAACCCGACAGCAATGCAAAAACAAATAAAAGGATCCCAATAGTTAACATGGTATACCTGGCAATATTTCGAAGGATATTTGCTGTTTTTACCTGATTTATCTGATTCATGACTTTATGATCTTGCTTTTATAATCAGTTTATATCTTAATAATATCACTGGGAATTATACTTGAGCGAGTACTTTCGAATTTTATTTCTCTGACGCTCATAGTTCTGGAGATTTCCCTTTATTTCAAATTTAACTTTTATGCTTCCCAGTAGCCATCCGGTAAGAGCACCTACTCCACCCAAAAAAAATACCGGAGACTAAGGCTTTCTCGCCTGCAGTCCATGCCAACAAGGCATCCTCTGCATCATCACCACCCACCAGGCCAATAACACCTCCAATAGCAAATCCCGTAACTGTACCAATCACAATACCTCTTCCAACACTTTTCGTTCTACGGGTTTTTACTGTATAAATTTCCGGTACATAAATTTTGGTTAAACCATATTTACCATCAGGGTAATTTTTTACTACAAGTGAATTCGCAACTAAAATTGAAGAATCCTGAAGCTCATATAATATACCTTCGAACTTAGAGGAATCGTTCTGAAACTTTATCCACGTATAGTAATATTTGGGGGCCTGGGTAGTATTTTGGGCAAAGCAAAATTGCATACTGCAAAATACACCAAGGATAATTAAGGCAAAATATCTCATGAAAACTATTTTATTAGAAAAAATACAAAAATCATTGCATTCAGATTAAAAAGGACTAAAATATGAGCTATAAGAATCTGATAAGTCAACTGGGGAGCTATATAAATACCCAGGAGGAATTCCAAATGCCCTTGAAAAATAGGGATCAAGAGATTTTGCCTCAGCACTAAGCTTTTTTGCCTCTTCTGAATTGCCTTCAAATCCATTAATTTTAGCTATCCAGCCAAGCGAATATGCTTTTAATGGATTAATTTCATCTGGATTTTCCTCTAGATACTGCTTAAATGCATTCTGCGCCAATTCCAGGTTCTTCTCCTTGTCACCCTTATTTTGCATTAGCATCATAACATATACCCTGGCCATATTTATTTGCGGGATATAATTCTCTGGATTTAACTGAGCTGCTTTTTCCATATACATCATTCCATTCTCTATATCATCATTGAAAATGTAAGCCTTACCAAGCTCCTCCATTACTCTTGCATTTCCTGGGTTTGCTTTTAAAATCTTTTCCCAATAGGATATTTTATCCGCATCTTCTGCCATCAAAATTGCATTTGCCTTTTCATAATAAAATTTATCTAATCCATCCAGGCTGCTAGCATAGCTTTCAGCTTCAGACTTGTCTCCACCCATTTCAACCGGTAATAGGCCATATATCTCAACCAGGATTAAAATGGCCTCCTTATAATCAGGCTTTAACTTTAAAACATTTTCAAATGCTTCACATGACTTTGAAACATAATCGGATGTATTCTCTTTTGAAGAATAGGCATTCAGGAAACAAATGTTCGCCTGGTAATAGGCATATATCACATTATCCATATCATAATGAACAGCTTTGTTAACTGAAGTTAAGATATTTTCAGGACTATAACCGGCCCCACCCAGCATCATATGGTGTTGCGTTCTGGCAAGTTCAAACCAGGCCATTGCATTGGTTGAATCTTTATCAATAATCTGATCAAGTAAAGTCTTGGCTTCATCAACCTCCCCCCCTATTCTTAGATTGTAAGCTGTCTTAACTTTTTCATCCAAATCATTTACCAGGAATCCTGAACAAAAAATTCCCAGTACCAAGACACCTGTAAAAATCATGATCTTAGTTTTGAAGTTTCCAATTTGTTTTTTCATAGCTTATTATTTTGGTTAAAGAAAAATTAGTTTCTCATCTTGAATTAAAAATTCATTTCCTTTTTATATATTTGATTTGACTCAATTTACAATTCGAAGTAAACATATTACTGATTGGCAGAAATGCTTTGAAAAGCACTTGTATAAAAACTGTAAAGTGTTTTACAATTGTTTTGCCATCAAGCAGACCGGCAAACACATATATTTGTGGAAAAAGCTGAAACCCAATATCTGATTCTACTAAAATCTAAGGTCGTAGATACGATGAAACAATCTTATCCGGGTATTGGAAATAATATTGCGGATTGGAAAGGGCAGGATATAATAAACTTCCAGGAGGACCTGCTGGAAAGAGTAAATGAACATATCAGTGAAAAGTGGTTTTATACCCATATGAAGGGAGAGAATAAAAAGCTTCCTCGGATTGACATGTTGAACTTACTTTGTCGATATGTGGGTTATATCGACTGGAATGACTTTAAATATAATAATCAGGGGGAAATTGACGAATCAGGGTTTAACAAAAAACAGAGTAGTTCACGATCATATATAATAATTATTGGTCTATTATTTTTATTGGCCTTACTGGTTGTTCTGGTAAAATATTCAGGAAATAAATATTATCATTTCACTTTTAAGGATGCATACACAAAAGCTAGAATACGGGATACCCTTACGGAGATCATTGTATTGAACGAAAATGAATCACCTGTACAAGAAAGATTAGATATGGATGGAATTTTCACTCATAAAAGCAGGAAGGAGAAGGTTAAATTCATTGTTAAAGCACCTTATTATTACCCGGATACGATAACACGAAAACTAGATAAATTTGAAGGTTCTGAAAATTTCTTCTTGTATCCTAATGACTTTGCAATGATGATCCATTATTTTTCGGTAACCAAAATAGATTCGTGGGAACAGAGGAGGACTCAATTAGACCGAATGATTGCCGACAGCGCCTATATTTGCCAGGTATTTAATGAGGGTTTTGTTGGTGTAGAACTTTACAATAAAGAAGAATTTATCGACAAGCTTACCATGCCAGTAAACAGTTTGAAGAATATTGAAATTATGGAAACTATATATACCGGTAAGAAGATTTCACTTCTTCGGTTTAGACAGATGTTAGATGAATAAATGAAATACAGAAGGATTCATATTGCACTAATTGTATTGGGATTTACCCTTTGGGGCGCTCCTACTTGCCAGGAACCGGATCCCTGGGAATACGCACAGGTGCAACAAAATGAGGAAATCATTCTTGATGAGGAGACCGTAGTCAATGCCAGAAAAGATATAATTGAAGAAATTGAAAAAGAATTTGAGGCTTCAGCACTTCAGGAAGATCAATTATTAGCATTTGAGGAAAGGGGAAAAGATAAGCTCCAGGACCTGGCCGACTACCTAAATATTCTCTCGAACAAAGACTTTGATGTATCCTTTAGGAATCAGGCCAGAAAAATGATAATGGTACAGTTTATTGAGGAATCACAGGTTGATTCAGAGCTCCTGGGCTTGCCAGATGATCCTGATTACAATCTATTTGACTTCCTTGATGAAATAAACACTATGGAATACGGAGAAACCCGTTTTGTAGTCAATGAAATTAGGATCACAGATTCTCTAGAAATCTCTGAGAGTGGTGTCTACTCAGGAAGTATCTCATTTTCAAGAAAAGTATTTGGAAAAACAGGACAGGATTCTCTTCTGATTAGCTCAGGAGACGATAAGATTGATATTATTTTACAACGTGCACAAAAAGTTTTTGGAAATGACACTCTAAATGTATGGGGTGTGAAATTTGGGGATATTCAGTAAATTGTTCAATCAGTTTCGGATAATTCCACATTATTTTTCTTAGGAAGTACCAGGCTATTCATGTCAATAATTTTTACTAAAAATAAACCTGTTATTAGCCCTAATGCTAAGAGACCAAAAAGAAAGGTGGTAATGACAGGCAATGGCTTGTCCGTTCCAAACCCGATTTGAATAATCATGATTGAAATTCCCCAACCAAGCGCACAGGCATATATCCACAAGTTTGATTTTGAGCTAACACCATCAAAGGATGAACGTTGAAATATGCCAACAATTGCACCTCCAATTGCATAAATCAAAGTATATATCAGTATACTCTGACTTTCCTGTACCAAATCTCTATCTGACCCTATGAGCCATAAAGCAAGGCCAACTACTATTTCGCTTATCATCAAGCCTACTGCACTAGCTAAAATCCAACTAGCTGAAATGGGTACTCTCTTTCGAAGCATCTTCCATTGAAAAAAGCCGACAAAAGCACCTGCCCCAGCACCCAAAAAGCTATACCCAATTGCATGAGCCAGGGCATTATTCATAGAACTTTCAAGAGTAGTGCTAATATAAAGCGCGAAAGTGAAACTAAATATAAGGCCAAAGAGTAAGGCAAGGGTATTTAAGATCACCCATTTGATCAGGAATTTAGATTTACCAGGAGTTCTTTGAGCTCTCATGACAATTTTAAAGTTATGAAATAATCCGAAAACTCAAAACAAAAAAATTGGCATGAGGGTAATATGGGGAAAACTGTTAAAACAGGAATGAGAGAGTTTCTTTACATCGTTCCCTGTGTATTATAAGCCGCAGATAAATTAATCATACCGAAACACTCCAAATTCAGAGTGAATGGTTAATTTCTTATTCGCACTCCTATCGCAATGACCAATAATCCTTGCATCAACACCGAACTCTTTAGAAATGCCAATAATATCTTTTGCATAAATGGGAGGAACATAGAGTTCAAAACGGTGCCCCATGTTGTATACTTTATACATCTCATACCAGGTGGTGCCTGATTGATTCTGAATGATTCTGAAAAGTGAAGGGACCGGAAAGAAATTATCCTTTACAACATGCAAATTCTCAACGAAATTCAAAACTTTGGTCTGTGCTCCGCCAGAACAATGTATCAAGCCATGAATATTTGGTCTAAGTTCTTCTAAAATCTTAATTAAAACAGGGGCATATGTACGGGTTGGAGAAAGAACCAATTTCCCGGCGGGAATTCCTGTTTCCTCAATTTTATCCGTTAATTTATAGGAACCAGAAAACACCAGATCTTCAGGTACCAAAGGGTCAAAGCTCTCCGGATATTTATTTGCCAGATAATTATGAAACACATCATGACGAGCTGAGGTAAGGCCATTGCTCCCCATACCACTGTTATATTCCTTTTCGTAGCTTGCCTGTCCTGACGAAGAGAGTCCAACTATGACATCACCTGGCCGAATATTACTGTTATCAATAACTTCTGACCTCTTCATTCTGGCAGTAACTGTTGAGTCAACAATAATGGTACGAACCAGGTCGCCCACATCGGCGGTTTCACCACCTGTTGAATAGATGGAAAGGCCAAGACTTCGCAACTCTTCCAAAACTTCTTCTGTTCCATTAATGATCGCTGAAATCACCTCCCCGGGAATCAGGTTTTTATTCCGCCCTATAGTCGATGATAAAAGAATATTTTTTGTAGCACCTACACATAAAAGGTCATCTGTATTCATAACAATGGCATCCTGTGCAATCCCCTTCCAAACATTCAAGTCGCCAGTTTCCCTCCAATACAGGTAAGCAAGAGACGATTTTGTACCGGCACCATCTGCATGCATGATATTACAGTATTCCGGATCACCGCCAAGTATATCTGGTATAATTTTACAAAACGCATTCGGGAAAAGTCCTTTATCAATATTCATTATAGCATTGTGCACATCTTCCTTTGAGGCAGAAACCCCACGCATATTATACCGATTATCCATTTGCTAATATCTATGAATGACTTTAATTTATAATATTACAATTACATGTGCAGAATATATGTCCCTAATCACCATCACAACTGGCCATAGAATACTCCCCCAAATTCCAGTAGGTCAAAATCATAAAAAAGGAATGAAATAGGTACCAATAGTTATGCCCCGAATCATTTTATCTTTCATTGGCAGGAACATAGTCAGTTCGAAGCACTTTCATCTCTGTCCTTCTGTTCATCTGATGAGCTATTTCCTGCTCTTCCTCTGAAGCCAGTGAATTTATAAATGTATCGTTCAACACGTTACCCTCCTTCAGGAATGAGTACAACTTAACACTTTTTACACCCACTACTTTAGGCTGTGATTCGCCGTAACCTTTTGCAGTAAGCCTGTCTGTTGCAATCCCTTTGCTGATTAAATAATCGATAACAGATTGTGCTCTTCTTTGTGATAGCTGCAGGTTAAATGATTCAGTATCCCTGTTATCCGTATGTGAGCCAAGCTCTATTGTTACATTTGGATTGTCCTCCAATACTTCAACCAGTCGATCCAGTGCTACCATAGACTCTGGTCTTAGATCCCACTTTCCAAAATCATAGAAAATATTAGGAAGTTCAATGGGCTTATCAATTGCTGCTAATTCAAGCGACATGCGATAATCCTTACTTGTTTCCTGGCCTTTGGTAGTTTCCCTACCTTTAGAATTCAAATAACCCTCTTTTGATGCCAGGAATATATAATCAGTATTAGGCTTAAGCATAAATTTAAAGGATCCATTGGTTCCTGTTTCATTTTCCAGGGTAGTTCCATCGCTACCAATAAGTTTAACCTTGGCTTCTGGAATTACTGCTTCAGTTTTACGGTCAACTACTACACCCGTAATATTAAACTTTAAGGGAGGTAGGGCAAAAGAAAAAATATTATCATTCCCCTTTCCCTGGCGGGTAGAACTGAAATAACCTCTTTCGGTTTCATTTTCAAAAACAATTCCGAAATCATCGGAAGATGAGTTAATTGGGTATCTCATGTTTTCAACATTCCATCTTCCTCCTGATCCCTGGGTTGCTCTAAAAATATCCAATCCTCCCATTCCAAGATGTCCATCAGAGGCAAAATAAATGGATCCATCTTTGTGAAAATATGGAAAAAGTTCATTCCCCCGAGAATTAATATCCGAACCTAAGTTCTCAGGATTACCCCATTCACCTGCGGGATCATTTCTGGTCACTCTCCAAATATCTTTCCCACCAATACTACCTGACATGTCAGATACAAAAAGCAAGGTAAGGTTATCATTAGAAATAGCCGGATGGGCCACTACAAGACTATCAGGTAAAATATCCAGGGATATGGGCCTATCCCAACCATCAGCAGTTCTGTTTGTTACCATGATTTCACATCCGAGTTTCTTCCTGCTGCTCACCTCACAACGCGTAAAATACATGGTATTGTAATTTTCATCTAATGAAGGAGTCCCTTCTTCAAACTCAGTATTTATTTTCGCATCCAATGCAACTGGTACACTCCACTTACCTTTTCTATCCATTTTGGTCACAAAGATATCGCTAAAATCCTGTCCTGTAGCACCATGGATTTTATTCCCATCGGCATCATCCCGTGAAGTTGTAATATAAACTACCTTATAGTCATCTCTAGCATAGGTAGGACTATAATCACGACCTCTTGAATTAAAATACTTCATATCAACTACTTCGTAGCCAACGGGATTCTCCATCCACTGCATCGCCAACTCGCAGGATGTGATTCCCTCATTACCGCTCGGATCATCTGGGACTAATTCCTTATACCGTTTAAACTCAGCGATGGCCTCTTCGTACTTATCATTCTTTTTCATTGATTCTGCATAATGCAAAACAGCAATGGGGTCTGGATAGTCACGACCTATAGCCTTTTTAAACCATAATTCCGCCTTTTCAGGTTCATTGGTTAGTCGGTAACACTCGGCAACTTTAAAAACAGTTTCTGTCTTTAGTTCCTTATTAGATAATGCAGCATAAGCATCCTTATACAGATCGATGGCATCAAAATATTCTCCTGCATCAAATGCATCTGTTGCTTTCTGTAGTTTCTTTTTCTGTGCTGAGGTGACAGGAACCAGCAAAACTAATGTAAGCAAGGCAAGAAACAGAGTTTTTGTAATTCTCATTTATTTGTTGTTTTCGTATAGAAACTTCATGTTTACTGTAAACAATTCACAACATGAATGATCACCAATACTTGTATTATTGTAATTAACTAATATTCTGTAAAAAGGTTACAATATCTTATATTAACGAAAGGTAAAATTAATTATTTTTTAACTGAAACAAAAAGCCATTAAAATTATACTTTTCATCCTAATCATGGACCTTAATTTGTTGAAATAAAAACCCCCGAAGGTATTTCCCCGGGGGTTTCCCAATAGATACAGTTATTACAATGTAAACAGAACTAATTTTAACTGGTGAAAAGAAGTTCTCTAAATTTTGGAAGAGGCCATATCTCATTGTCAACTGTAAGTTCCAATTTATCAATTTGATACCTTATCTGCTCAAAATAAGGTTTAACCTCAAGATCATATTGAAAAGCTTTTTTCTTTTCACCATCAATACGGTTGGCTTTTCTTCTATCTTCAATCATTTCACTCACAAGTTTTTTGATTTCAGATATCCGGGTAGAAATTTCCCTAATTAGTTCAAGCCTTGCTCCTGCCATTTCATTGAAATCTGATTCTGGAAAAACATCTTTCAATCCCTGAACGTTCTGTAAAAGAGTATTTTGATAGGTAATTGCTGTTGGCACAATATGATTTATGGCCAAATCTCCCAGTACCCTGGCTTCAATCTGCATTTTTTTGGTGAATTTCTCATATTCCACCTCAACTCTACCTTCCAACTCTGGTTCAATAAAAATACCAGAACCAATCAGTACTTTCTTTGACTGATCAGAAAGGTATTTAGAGATTGATTCAGGCACACTAGTAATATTTGTAAGCCCTCTTTTCTTGGCTTCCTTCTCCCATTCCTTGCTATAACCATCTCCTTCAAACCTAATTTTCTCAGATTGGATTATATATATTTTCAATACCTGGAAGATGGCTTCATCCTTTTTAATATCCTTAGCAATCAATTTATCCACATCTGACTTAAATTCTCTTAGTTGACTTGCAACAGCAGCATTTAAAGCAATCATAGATGTGGCACAGTTTGCAGAGGATCCAACAGCTCTAAATTCAAACCTGTTCCCTGTAAAAGCGAAAGGCGAAGTACGATTTCTATCTGTATTATCCAATAAGATTTCAGGTATTTTACCAATTCCAAGCTTTAATTCTGTTTTTTCATCCGGAGTCATTTTCTGCCCGGTAACTCTTTCAACAATCTCATCCAGGGTTTCTGTCAGTTTAGAACCCAGGAATACGGAAATAATAGAAGGTGGGGCTTCATTTGCACCAAGGCGATGAGAATTCCCTGCTGTAAGTATACTTGCTCTCAATAAGTCCTGATTATCATGTACTGTTTTTACCACATTGACCAAAAAAGTCAGGAATTGCATATTCCTTTTCGGACTTTTACCCGGTGATAAAAGGTTTACCCCTGTATTTGTTTGGAGAGACCAGTTATTGTGCTTACCTGATCCGTTTATTCCAGCAAATGGTTTTTCATGGAAAAGTACCCTGAAATTGTGACGACGTGCCACTCTTTTCATAACATCCATAACCAACTGATTATGATCATTTGCCAGGTTTACCTCCTCAAATATTGGGGCACATTCAAACTGATTTGGTGCCACCTCATTGTGACGAGTTTTTACGGGTATTCCAAGCTTATAGGCTTCAATCTCAAAATCCTTCATAAAGGCACTGGCTCGTTCGGCAATAGAACCAAAATAATGGTCATCCAATTGCTGATCTTTCGAAGATTGATGTCCCATTAGAGTTCTGCCGGTTAAAATCAGATCTGGTCTTGCATTATACAGGGCATCGTCAATCAGGAAATATTCCTGTTCCCAGCCCAGAGTGGCAATAACCTTATTCACATTTTTATCGAAATACTGACATACATCAACAGCAGCCTTATCAATAGCATTCATGGTTTTCAGCAGTGGAACCTTATAATCAAGTGCCACACCGGTATATGATACAAAGACTGTGGGAATACACAGAGTTGTATCAACAATAAATGCCGGGGAAGAAACATCCCATGCCGTATATCCACGTGCTTCAAAAGTATTTCTCAGTCCTCCACTTGGAAAACTGGATGCATCCGGCTCCTGCTGGGCTAATAATTCACCAGAAAAATTCTCAATCAAATCTCCAGATACACCAAACTCAATAAATCCATCATGTTTTTCAGCCGTTCCATCAGTTAAAGGGTGAAACCAATGTGTATAGTGGGTGGCTCCCACCTCTACGGCCCATGCTTTCATTCCGGTAGCCACCTGGTCAGCCATTTTACGGTCAATAGAAGTTCCCTCTTCAATTGCTGTGATAACACTAATATATGCTTCGCGGTTCAGGAATTTTTCCATTTTTGGTTTATCAAAAACCCTGGCTCCGAAGAAATCGGATATTTCATTAGAAGGAAAAATAACCTCTTTAGGTTGTCTTCTAAATACTTCTTCAAGCGCTTTAAATCTTAATTCTGCCATTATTTCAAATTAGTGGTTAATAATAGCACAAATATATACTATTTCTAGATTACCCCCTTAATAAACTGGGGTAATTATTATTATTTTACTATTTTTTTACGTTACACCCCTATATTTTAATGGCCTGATCCAGAATATCGCCATTTCAACAAAAAGCAGTTGCTCATTATAAACAACCGCTTTCAATAAATTTTACTGAGTTCCTAATCAGAACTCAGAGTTAGTAAATATTATTTACTCATCTCGGCATAATATTTAAAAAACACAGGAATGGTTTCTATACCCTTATAGAAATTAAATAGTGGATAGTTCTCATTTGGAGAGTGGATAGCATCACTGTCTAGCCCAAATCCCATAAGTATGGATTTAATTCCAAGTACTTCTTCGAAATCAGAAACAATTGGAATGCTGCCACCACTTCTGACCGGAATAGGCTTTTTTCCAAAGGTGCTTTCAAAAGCTTTGCTGGCTGCCTTGTACGCTAGTGTATCTATTGGGCTAACGTATCCCTCACCGCCATGCAAACTTTTAACACTTACACGAACCCCTTCCGGGGCGATAGATTTAAAATGATCCTCAAATAACTTATCAATCTTCTTTGAGTTCTGATTTGGAACCAATCGCATAGATATTTTGGCGTATGCTTTAGAAGGAAGAACAGTTTTGGCACCTTCCTCTATATATCCTGACCAGATTCCATTCACATCTAAAGAAGGCCTTATTCCGGTTCTTTCAGAAGTTGTAAAACCGGTTTCACCAACCTCCTTATCAATGTCTATTGACTTTTTGTAATTGTCTACACTAAATGGTGCTTTTGCCATTTCTTTTCTTTCCTCATCAGAAACTTCAAGAACATCATCATAAAATCCGTTAATATTAATATGGTTGTTCTCATCGGTCATAGATGCAATCATCTTTGCCAGCGCATTCGCCGGATTTAAAACAGCACCACCATATAGTCCGGAATGCAGGTCCCTGTTTGGCCCGGTTACTTCCACTTCCATATAGCTTAAACCTCTAAGGCCTACTGTTATAGAAGGAATATCCTGAGCAATCATTGTGGTATCCGAAATCAGAATTACATCAGAAGCTAACTTTTCTTTATTCTCAATACAAAACTTTTTTAAGCTTGGAGAACCAATTTCTTCTTCGCCCTCAATCATAAATTTCACATTACAGGGCAGGGTATCGGTTTTCATCATAAGTTCAAAGGCCTTCATCTGCATAAACATTTGACCCTTGTCATCGTCAGCCCCGCGAGCATAGATTTTCTCATCACGGATTTCTGGTTCAAAAGGAGGTGAGTCCCACAAATCAAGGGGTTCAACTGGCTGAACATCATAATGACCATAAACAAGCACAGTCGGCAGGTCGGGATTAATTAACTTTTCAGCATAAATCACAGGATGGCCCTCGGTTCCGATTACTTCAGCCATATCAACTCCTGCATTAAGCAGATTCTTTTTAATATACTCAGTGGCCCTGAACATGTCATCTTTGTTTTCAGGCCTGGCACTTATTGAGGGAATTCTTATTAAATCAAATAATTCGCTCAAAAACCTGTCTTTATTCTCATCGATATATTTCCTAATAGTTTCCATAAAAGATAATTTAAATGATTAATATTTTTTTTGTTTTTTATACTCTTCAGCTGTAAATTTTAGCCTTTTATACCAACTTTTTCCAAATTTTCGAGTCAGTGCCGACTTAAGAAATACATATGCTGGCACATCTTCTTTCTTACCCCTTTCCAAAGCAGGATTACATATTTCCCATTTCTCATAATTCACACCTGAGAAATCCGAATAGTCTTTTGTCCTTACAGGAAAAAGGTGACAGGAAAGAGGTTTTTGAAATGATATTTTTTTATTTGCATGGGCTTTTTCTATACCACAGAAAAAAATGCCATTTTCAACTATTGTATAGGCACATTCCTTATCACTAATAAGCGGTGTAACCGTATCGCCATCAGAATCAACCATACTAGTACCCTTTGTTTCAATTGCATCAATGCCTTCAACCCTGAGATATGGTTTTATCCTGGGATAAATTTCATCCAGGAGATCTGCTTCTTCCTTGCTGAGAGGTGCTCCTGAATCGCCATAAACACAGCAATTTCCCTTGCATTTACTAAGATCACAAGCAAATTTTTCCTCCAGAACGTCCAAGCTTATAATGGTATTATCTATTTGCAGCAATTTTCAATTATTAAAGATTAAAATAGTTTACCTGTATTCTTTAGGATTGAGCTTTGTAAAATGAGGAATCTCCTTATAAAATGATTTTCTTTTAATTCTCCCCTCAATTATCCCCTCCCCCTTAAATTTTTCAGGTGGCATATTATTATTTTGCAATTCTTCAGAAGGAGTCTCAACAGCCTCAGGTTTACGAGTCCACTTTGTAAAAGTTAGTAACAAAGTATCTCCTTTTTGAAAGTCTCCTACTTGTTGAAAACCACTTTTAACAACAATCCGTGGCTTGTACATTTCCTGATCGATCCAAACTCCAATAATCTCTAATTTCTCAGAATCTTTATTTGCAATAAGTTGAATTCTATATTGAATGCCCGATCCTGATTCTTCCCGGCCTCCTTCAAACTTTTGACTACTTGCATCCAGAATTTTTATATCATTAAACGATAAACAAGAGAAAGAAATAAATAGATATAAACCAACCAGCATTTTCATTCTAGCATAACTTCCTATTGAGAGGAACAAATTTATTGTTTTGACTGAATAAACACAAAATTATCTCATGTTTCCTGCTATTTATATTAAGATATCGGATTAAACATATAAATTTCTATATTTATCTTATGTTTGATTTCGGTGATCGTGTAAGTAAATCAATTAGCCGACGGCGAGAAGTAGTTTTCCTTATTCTTGCAGGCCTGTTTTTAGGAACTCTTGCCATCTTAAATGTGCTGGGTATTTCTCGCCAGATTGATTTCACATTTACCCTCTTTGGCAAGACTATTCCATTCATAGTTTTTGTAGGTGTATTACCTTACCCAATTACCTTCCTGTGTACAGACTTCATAAGCGAATTGTATGGTAAAAGGAGAGCCAATATGGTTGTTTGGATTGGTTTATTATTAAATGTTTGGGTTTTATTTATTCTTTGGTTGGGTGGAGTATTACCCCCCACCCCTGATCTAATGGAGGATGGGCTTCCTGCACTAACAGACCCCTCCAGAACTTTTTTCCAGATCAGGAAATGGACATTTGGTGCTACACTTGCCTCTATGATTGCCTATCTGACTGCACAATTTATAGATGTTCATATATTTCATCTGGTTCGAAAAGCAACCAAAGGAAAAATGCTCTGGTTAAGAAATAATGTTTCTACTTTAACCAGCCAGATGGTTGACTCACTTGCGGTTATAACTATAACCTATTTTTATGCACGAGATGCCATTCAGATCCAACCTGGTGAAACGGTAGTTCATGGCCTTACCATACTTATTCTGTCGAATTATGTGTATAAGATGGTTTCAGCATTGGTTGATACAGTCCCCTTTTATATTGGGGTCCGCTATTTAAGCCGCTATTTACATCTGGATCCTCAAAAGGAATTTAAAGAAGAATTAGAAATATCGCAGTGAGGTAACAATGGTATCAAGACTGGTTTCGATGGGATTTATCCAAATTTTTGATTTTAGATAATAAGGCTTCCTTTCATTGATTTTATTATCAATATAAATTTCTAACTCGCTTTTTGTCATGCCCTGAATTAGTGGTCGATTTACCTTGCTATTCGAAAGTCGAGATAACAATACCTCCGAGGGAACATCAAGGTAAACTGTTGATCCTGAGGCATTCATTAAATCCATATTATTTTTGTAGCAGGGGGTTCCACCACCACAGGCCATCAGGTAATTGTCGCGTTTAATCCAATCCTTCAGCACCTCCTTTTCAATTTCCCGAAAGCCAGATTCTCCTTTTTCCTCAAATATTTTACTTATGCTCTGGTTGTGAATCCTTGCAATTTCATCATCGAGGTCAATGAAGTCAACGCCAATATTATTTGCCAGGCTTCTGCCTAACTTTGATTTACCGGCTCCCATAAAACCAATTAAGAAAATTCTCAAGATTATACTTTTTTATAGGTCCAAGGACATTTGAGCGTCATCTTCGGGATCCAACTCTACTTCTTGTCCGGCTTTAAACTCTGTTACTTCATCAGTCGGTTCTGGTTCCTTAGGTTCCCATTCTTTTTTAACTACAGGTTCAATTTCATGTATCTCTGACACCTGGTAGTTACTCAATCTCTTTCCCTTTGCTTTGTAACTCTTTATTCCAATAAATTCTACTACCTCAACAATTTCATTCTGTCTATCCTTGTTTTTGCCGCCAAAACTGATTTCAAACCTTGGATACTCGACTTCAGTGATACTTATAAGCCTTGAGTCAGCACGTTCGCTAATAAAAAACTGCTCCCTTTCGGAATCTTCAATTGAAAACCTTTTGAGGTAATAAAAACTATTTGATCCATCAAAATAAACTACCGAATATACTTTTCCTGGCTCAAACTTTTCGATGATCAAAATATCTTCCTCAAAATGATTTGAAAGATCAAAACTAGATGTTCTAAAAGTACCACGTTTGGTAACCACCAGAATTAAATCATCCCCGATAAACTCACCCAGGTATTTCCCCCGGCTATCAACGTTAAGACGATATACAGCCTCATCAAACCAAATCTTCCTTCCGCCCAGGGTGGATATCCCTTTCTCTTTTAAACTTATTTTTTGAACTGCATACTTGGTAAGAATGTTACCAACTGAAAAACGTCCTTTAATTGCTAATTCTCCAAAATCAAATTCCAGTATGGGACTTTTCAGACGTGGACGCGGCTTAAGTGCTACACGAATCTTTTCCGCCTCTCCATTCGGATTAACACTTAGATATAGAATGCGCGAACCATTTTTTCCTCTTGTCAGGTCATACTCTTTGTCTCTGGTAAGACCTGAAATGCCGGCCCGCTTTACCATCACTTTACCAGTACGTCCATCCTGATATACAATATTATAAATGGTTCGTGTATCGTTTCTTTTAAAAACGGCAATATGGATAATGTTCTTACCCACAAAAGATTTATCAGCTACGCTGGTAATAACATACTTTCCATCTTTTAGGATAACAATTATTTCATCGATATCAGAACACTCACAAACAAATTCATTTTTCTTCAAAGAGGTTCCCATAAATCCCTCTTTTCTGTCAACAAAAAGCTTGGTATTAACTGCAACAACCTTTGCTGCCACTATGGTGTCAAAGTTCCTTATCTCTGTCTTACGTTGCCACTTACCACCATACTTTTTCTTAATATGACGATAATATTTGATTGTATACTCAACAATGTTAGCCAGATTTTTTTTAATCTGATCCATCTCTTCCTGGATAGATTTAATAATCTCATCGGCTTTTTTTGCATCGTATTTTGATATCCTCTTAATTTTAATTTCAGTCAGATGAATGATATCTTCCCTGGTAACTTCACGAAGCAATAATTTTTTATATGGATCGAGACCGATATCAATGGTTTCCAACACTGCTTCCCAGGTTTCGCTTTCTTCAATTCTTCTGTATATTTTTTTCTCAATAAAGATTTTCTCAAGAGATGAGAGATGCCAATTCTCTTCAAGTTCTTTTAGCCTGATCTGGAGTTCCAGTTTTAAAAGATCAAGTGTATGATCAACTGAGGTCTTCAATAAATCATGAACACTATAAAATACAGGTTTATCATCTTTTATAACACATGAATTCGGTGAGATAGAGAGTTCACAATCCGTAAATGCATACAGTGCATCAATAGTTTTATCAGGAGAAACACCCGCACCAAGGGAAATATTGATTTCAACAGATTCTGCTGTATTATCATCAATCTTACGGATTTTGATTTTTCCCTTATCATTCGCTTTTATGATAGAGTCAATCAATGCTCCAGTTGTTTTCCCGTAAGGAAGTTCGGTAATTACCAGGTTTTTCTTATCAATTTTCTTGATTCTTGCCCTTACCTTAACGGCTCCGCCCCTTATCCCTTCATTGTATTTAGAAAAGTCAGCTAAACCACCGGAAGGGAAATCAGGAAATATCTCGAACTCTTTCCCTTTCAGGTAAAGAATGGCAGAATCAATAAGCTCATTAAAGTTATGTGGAAGTATTTTTGAAGCCAATCCCACAGCTATTCCTTCTGTACCCAGTGCTAGGAGTAATGGAAATTTTACCGGCAGGGTAAGTGGTTCTTTATTCCGCCCGTCATAGGAAAGTTTCCAGTTGGTAGTTTTGGGATTAAAGACAACTTCCAGTGCAAATTTTGACAGGCGGGCTTCAATATATCGTGAGGCTGCGGCCCTGTCACCGGTTAGAATATTTCCCCAATTTCCCTGGGTATCTATTAATAGTTCTTTCTGTCCTAATTGTACAAGGGCATCACCAATTGAGGCATCACCGTGTGGATGGAACTGCATGGTAGAGCCAATAATATTTGCCACCTTGTTATAACGTCCATCCTCAAGCCGTCTCATGGCGTAAAGGATTCTACGCTGGACCGGTTTTAAACCATCATAAATATTTGGAACTGCTCTTTCCAGAATAACATATGAAGCATAATCCAGGAACCAGTCTTTATACATCCCGGAAATGTGCGCAACTTTATACAGGTCTTTACTACCCTTATCTCCATTGCCATCAACAGATGTATTAAGCCCTTCTATGTTTTCCTTTTCTGGAAATTCTTTTTGATCTTCCATTAATATTATTGTGTTCTGGTAGCTTTACTATATGACATTATTATAACTCTACCAAATCGTCTTCAAGTCTAAGATTTTCAATTATAAAATCCTGTCTCTCAGGTGTATTTTTACCCATAAAGAAACGAAGGAAATCTGATACCAGGTCTTCTTTTTTTAGATGAACTGGTTCCAATCTCATATTTTTTCCAATAAAGTGTTTAAACTCATCAGGGGATATTTCACCCAAGCCCTTAAACCTTGTAATTTCAGGGTTGGCACCAAGGCTCTTAATAGCTTTATCCTTCTCTGAATCAGTATAACAGTATATAGTTTTTTTCTTGTTTCTAACCCTGAATAAAGGAGTCTGCAGAATAAAGAGATGACCCTGCTTTACCAGGTCAGGAAAAAACTGCAAGAAAAAGGTTATCAATAATAAGCGAATGTGCATCCCATCCACATCTGCATCAGTAGCTATTACTACATTGTTATACCTTAAGTTCTCTATTCCATCCTCAATATTTAGAGCAGATTGAAGGAGATTAAACTCTTCATTTTCATAAACAATCTTCTTTGTTAGTCCATAAGTATTCAAAGGCTTCCCTTTCAGACTAAAAACTGCCTGTGTCTCAACTTTTCTTGATTTTGTAATGGAACCACTTGCTGAATCTCCCTCTGTAATAAAAATGGTACTTCCCAGGCGATTGTCGTCCTTGGTATTATAGTGTATCCTACAATCGCGTAGTTTTTTATTATGTAAACTTGCCTTTTTTGCCCTTTCTTTAGCAACCTTCCGAATACTGGAAATGGCTTTGCGTTCTTTTTCAGAATCCTGGATTTTTCTTAACAGAATTTCTGCTGTTTCACTATTCTTATGCAAATAATCATCCAGTGCTTTCTTAACAAAATCAACAACAAAATTCCGCAAAGACGGACCTCCCGGGCCTAAGTCTTTTGAACCCAGTTTAGTCTTGGTTTGAGATTCAAAAATAGGTTCTTCAATCTTTATGCTGAATGCAGAAATAATTGAAGCCCTGATATCGGCAGCGTCAAAATCTTTTTTATAAAATTCCCGAACGGTTTTTACCAGCGCTTCTCTAAATGCTAACAAATGGGTACCTCCCTGAGATGTATGCTGTCCATTTACAAAAGAATAATATTCCTCCCCATACTGGGTGCTATGAGTAAAGGCTAGTTCTATATCTCCATTTTTTAAATGAATGGGTTCATACAAGCCAGGTCGGCCCATGTTTTCATTCAACAGGTCAAGAAGACCATTCTTTGAATAATATTTATTCCCATTAAAATTAATGGTTAACCCAGAATTTAGGAATACATAATTCCTAAGCATGGTCTCCACATAATCGGATATATAATGGTAATCCCCAAAAAGCTTCTTGTCGGGAATAAACTTCACCAATACACCATTGGCCTCCTGGGTTGAAGCAGGGTCTTTGTCATCGATGATTTTACCTTTTGAAAAATCAACTGTTTTTACCTGACCATCCCTGATTGAACTAATAACAAAATTCTCAGAAAGGGCATTCACAGCTTTTATCCCGACGCCATTCAATCCAACTGATTTCTTAAATACCTTTGAGTCATACTTAGCTCCGGTATTCATTTTTGAAGCAACATCAATCACTTTCCCAAGAGGAATTCCCCTTCCAAAATCCCGCACCTCTACCACTCTTTCCTGAATCCGAACATCAATGGCCTTCCCAAAACCCATCATATACTCGTCGAGCGAATTATCAAATACTTCTTTTAATAAAGCATAAATACCATCATCCTGAGAGGATCCGTCTCCCAATTTCCCAATGTACATCCCCGGTCGTGTCCGAATGTGCTCTCTCCAATCGCGGGGCTTAATTCTTTCTTATGAGTAATTTGCCGTCATATATATACTTTCCTTCTAAAAAAACTGTGCAAATATAAGTAAATAGAGCTTTTTAGGTATAACTGTTTTTCAACAATGGCTATTATCTTATCAACCAAAAAAAATGAACAAAATTGTCTTTACCTGCTCAAAAGCCTGTTTTACTTAGACTTAAATGGCCAGTCCTGTGAAATCATCCAACTTGTTGATAAAATCGTGGAGAGAAACTATATAAAATCCATTATCTGGAATTATTCTTCAGTATCCATAGAAAAAAGGACATATTTTTCTGCTTTCTGAACTTAGACTTTAAGCTTTCCCCTCCTCAATTATCCCCATCTTCTTCATTAAAAATGAGGCATTCATATTTTTGGTAAGACCTTCATGCAGCTTATAATCAAATACCAGTTGATTATTCTCTATGGTGGAATCAAAGCATTTATTTAAAACAGTGCCTTTAAATTTATTTTCAAGCTCCCCCAGAGCCAGATCATGAGTAGCAATCAAGCCTGTTCCCTGAAGCTCTACTAAACGTGAAATAACAGCCTCAGAACCAGCAGTCTTATCCACCGAGTTGGTCCCTTTCAAAATTTCATCCAACAAGAAAAACACTTCCTTCTTCTGACCAATGACATCTAAAAGCGATTTCAATCTTTTCAATTCCGAAAAGAAATACGATTCATTATTTTGCAAGGAGTCAGTGGTTCGCATACTTGAAAATAGAAATGCAGGTTTGAAAATAAATTTCTCTGCACAAACAGGGGCACCCATATGGGCCAATATCAAGTTTACACCAATGGCCCTGAGAAAGGTGCTTTTCCCAGCCATATTAGGTCCTGTTACAATAATTATTTCCCCTTTTTTATGTATTAGTAAGTCATTATCAACCCGATCAGATTTTGGTATAAGTGGATGGCCCATTTCAACAAAATCCCATTTTGCATTTTCTGAAATTTCAGGGAAAGTAAAATCCGGATGATTAAAAGCATAAGATCCAAGGCTTGAGAAAGCATCGAACTCTGAAAGTACATCTAACCAGATAGGTATTATTTTGGCATATTTTTGTCTCCATCGTTCGAAGCGCATCAAACAGTGAATATCCCATAATAAAAATGCATTTAAAACTATTCCAACAAACACATTGCTCCTTGAATCAAAGGCATCCAGAATTTTACTCAATTTACCTATCACAATACTTGCTGATTCCTGATCAAAGTATAAAAATTCTCTTTTTTCTTTGAGTAAATCAGATTTAAACTCAAAGTTCTCTACCTGCATCAACAATGAATTATACTTTTTTAAAACTTTTAAAGTGTCTGATACTTTATTTTGAAAATACTGCGTCTTCTTCAGCAGGCTACCCACTATAAGAAGTCCTACAATTAAAAGCAACATTAGTACCTGATAAGGGATCAAACCAGCAATAGTCAGACTTAATATTACTAGAGATAAAACAGGGAATATATATGCCAGAAGCTTGTAAATATCATGGCTCATTAAATTCCTGGCATTATTTAACCAGGCAGCCATAATTCCCATATCAAGCTGCTCATCCTTCAATTGTAGGGCATAGGATTGAAAGTCCTGTCGCCACACACTATTTTTTTTCAGTTCCTTGACAGCATTTTGTGCTTTCAGGATATCACCAGCAGATTGTAGAATTTTAGAAAAGAAATAAGCCAGTTTGGTATTTCCTCCTTCAGTAAATGATCGATTCACAGATTGAAAAACTGATCTGTCGCCAAAAACATCCATATCAAAAATGTAAGGATGTGATGAATCTGAATATTCCATTCCATTTTCAAAAGCAGCATAATCACCATTTATACCTCGAAATTCATTTGTGTTCAGCAAAACAAGGGCCTGGAAGTGATTTTTCCGGGTAGTGAAGCTTAAACTTATTTTAAGAAGAATTAAAAAACCTACCAGGAAAACAAACGCCAATGCAAAATCAGGAATTGAATTTCCTTTAATACCTCGAACAAAAAACAAAATGATCAGTATAAAGGCAATTAGTCTAAACCAGCCTATTCTTCTGATCCAATTCTTTTGAAATTCTAATGATTTCGTAAAATCAAGAATGTTCTTATCATAATAAGTCCGAAGTTCATCTATGTTTTGTGGGATAGGCTTCATACATTTATTTTCAGGTAGTTTCCCCTATTTTGTTTCCTTTCTCATGTTCTCAAGCTCTTCAGCCATCAGAGACTGAACATCTCTCGACAGGGTTTTTATGTCCTTTCCCAAAAAAGACTCAACCGGGATTTCATCCAGAATATTTAACCTGAAATGCTGTTTCCCATGAAATTCAAATCCTTTTGCAGGCAATGCACCTCCTGTGCCGTCCAAAACAATTGGAATTATTGGGGTTTGTGTCTCAAGAGCCAGTTTGAAGGCTCCCTCCTTAAAGCTTTTTATATTCGTATCCATTGACCGCGTTCCCTCAGGAAAAACTAAAACAGAAGAACCATCCTTTAGCGTTCGGATGCTATCAATCATCATATGCAATATGCTGGCTTTCCGACCCCTTTGTAAGGCAATGTAACGGTTGGCAGTCATATTCCAGCCAATAATAGGAACCCGGAACAACTCTTTTTTTGCAACCCACTTAAATTGGACAAACAATCGATATAAAAGGACAATATCAACAGAGGATTGATGGTTTGATACCAACACATAAGATTTACCTGGTTTAATTTTCTCCCGTCCCTTGATTGTAGTTCTCCACCATGGCGTTATCCATGTAAAAGTTGATGCCCAAAAGCAGGAATACTGGTGCAAAATCCACATTCTTTTATCAAACCAGAAAGTCAAAATCCAGATCAGGAAAGCCGGTGGGTATAATAAAACCAGCATAATAACATAAAAGAACCAGATAAATATTGATTTAATAAAATTCATTTGCAAATAATCAATTTTGCATTTTATAATGAGTTTACAAAATAAATAAACCTTTCTGTTAAAAGAAAATGGAAATTAACTCTTGCCTGGAAAGCATGGAATCCTTTTCCCTATTAAATGAGCTTTCAAAAACTGTAGTAATAGAAGAGAGCTTATGCAATTGGCTAACAAGTGATTTGCCAAGTTGAGTATTGGTCTCGTTATCGTAATAATTCCCTTCTAGAATTGCTTCAGATATAAAACCTCTCTCCACTTTTAACCAAACTGATAAATATTTCGATCTAATTTCAGTAGTCTTTGAAAAAGTATATGGTGGCGAATACCCATAAATCCAATCCCAGCTACTGTATTTTTCTTTAATCAGGTCCTGAATTTCACCTAGGTCATGCTGACTGAATACAAAATTTGCAGAATCGACATTGACTTGTTTGATATCATCCATTAAAGACTCCTGAAAATCTTCGATGCTCATTTCAGTATCCATATAATCGGAAATATTGGTAACCGGATTCCTGATAGATTTTACTGCCTTATCGGTATAGGTGTTGAGATCAACCTTCAGGGCCTCAGACAATTTCCCCAACTCAGATGCATACAAAAGTGTACCATGATGCAAAACCCGATTTTTAAAAACATGTTCGGCGTTGCCTGAAATCTTTCTCCCACTAACTGTTACATTGTTTTTACCTTCAAACTTTGTTTCAACTCCATGTTTAAGAAGCCAATTCTGCACCGGGTCAATAAATTTCTTAAAATCTACCAATCTACCTTCCTGTCCTTTTGTAATAAAAGTAAAATTCAGGTTACCCTCATCATGATAAACTGTCCCACCTCCAGATAATCGCCGGGCAACACGAACTCGATTTTCATCTACAAAATTGTGGTTTATTTCAGCCATGGTATTCTGATGCTTTCCAACAACAATACAGGGCTCATTTCGCCATAGCATAAAAAAATCCTCTGAATAGTTTTTAAAAAGATATTCCTCAGCAGCAAGATTAAAAAATATATCGGTATTGGGACTATGAATGCAGAGCATCTTATTTGAAGAATTGTATTCTTGAAACTACTTTATTATCAAGATATTGATAGAGCAGAAATACCACCCACCCCAGGAATATTCCCAGCAATGCACCACCAATAATATCTCCTGGGTAATGAACACCCAGGTAAATTCTACTATAGGAAACAATCGTAGCCCAGGCAAAAATGAACCAGGTAAAATATTTATTCTTAAACAATCCAGACGTTAGCATAGCCAGGGCAAAAGTATTCGCTGCATGTGAGGAAACAAAACCAAACTTGCCTCCACAATGGTCGTTTACAATATGTACAAGACCAGAAATTTCCGGATCATGGCAAGGACGTAGGCGCATAAAAATCTCCTTAAAAAAATGAACTGAGAATTGATCACTGGCTGTAATTACAAGCGCCACAGCCAATACAACAAATATCATCCTCCACCGGTATTTTATTGCAAGACCAATCAGCAAAATAATATACAGAAATAGCCATGAAGTATCGCCGCTGATCCAATACATCAAATTATCCCAGAATGGTGAATGAATACCATTCAAAAAAAGAAAAATACTTTTATCAAGTTTATCCAGGAATTCAATCATTATGAGTAAACTAGATTAACCCCAGTTCAGTTCTTTCCAGATCATATCTTTAAGGGCAGAAACTCCTTCTCCAGTTACTGAAGAGAGAAAACACCAGGGAACTTCGGGCAGGTCTTCCCGAATTTCATCCTTAAGCTCATCATCCAGAAAATCGGCTTTAGATATGGCTAATATGCGACGTTTATCCAATAGTTCAGGATTGTATTTGTTCAATTCCTCCACCAGGATATTATATTCTTTCAAAATATTTTCTGAATCCGCCGGCACGAGAAAGAGTAGCATGGCGTTTCTTTCAATATGTCGCAGGAACCTTAGGCCGAGACCTTTTCCTTCATGGGCTCCTTCAATAATGCCCGGGATATCAGCCATTACAAATGACCTGTCGTCACGATAAGAAACAATACCGAGGTTCGGTACCAGGGTTGTAAAAGGATAATTGGCTATTTTGGGTTTCGCAGCTGAAACCACAGAAAGCAAGGTTGACTTTCCAGCATTTGGGAATCCTACTAGGCCAACATCTGCCAGTACTTTTAACTCAAGAATAAACCAGTCTTCAACAGCGGGTTCCCCAGGCTGGGCATATTTTGGTGTCTGATTTGTGGATGATTTAAAATGTACGTTACCCAGGCCTCCCCTACCTCCCTTTGTCATGATTTCTATGGCACCATCCTCAGTTATTTCAAAAAGCACTTCACCAGTTTCAGCATTCTTTGCAATAGTTCCCAGCGGCACATCTAAAATTACATCTTCCCCATCCGCACCAGTTTTCATGCTGCCACTACCATTTACCCCAGCCCCGGCATAAATATGCTTTTTAAATTTTAAGTGTAGCAGTGTCCAGCGTTGTTTATTCCCTTTAAGAATTACATGACCACCACGCCCTCCATCACCCCCATCTGGACCTCCTTTTGGAATGTATTTTTCCCTATGTAAATGGGCGGAGCCTGCTCCTCCTTTTCCAGATCTACATAAGATCTTTACATAATCAATAAAATTTGACCCGGACATAAGTAAGGAAAATTCTGAAATTAAAATTGCATTAGAGAGTTGCGTCTATTGCGACACAAATTCTCTCGAAGATTTCATCCACTGTACCCAATCCATCAATTGGCACATATTTGTGCATTTTATGGTAGAATTCGGCGATGGTTTCAGACTGATTCTGGTAGATTTCAATTCGCCTTTCGATGATGCTTTTCTTATCATCCGCCCTCCCATCTATCTCAGCTCTCTTAAGAAGCCGTTTAACTAGCTCATCATTCGGAACATTTAAAGTAAGCATAATATTTACTCTGAGATCACGGTCAGTTAATTCATGGCGCAGGAACCTGGCTTGATCGCATGTCCTGGGAAATCCATCAAAAATAAAACCCTTAGGATTTGTATGCTCGTCAAATTTCTTCAGTACCATGGCTTTTACATCATCATCGGGAACAAGTTCCCCCTTATCGATAAATGCTTTGGCTTTTACTCCAAGTTCCGTTCCATTAGAAATTTCACTTCGTAAAATATCACCAGTTGATAAATGTATCAAGCCATACTTTTCAATTAGCTTTTCAGATTGAGTTCCCTTTCCTGATCCTGGAGGGCCAAATAGAACAATATTAATCATGGTTGTTAATGTTGAGAATTATCTAATGTGTACAAATCTTTTAAATTTCGCCCATACCCCTCATAATCAAGCCCATACCCGATTATGAAATCATTTGGAATAGTCATTGCTACATAATCAACTGTAAAGTCTCTCTTATAAGCATTGGGCTTAAAAAACATGGTAGCAATTTTTATTTCTTCTGGCTCAAAAGGCTGAACCCTATCAATAATAGTTTCCAAAGTTAAACCGGAATCCACAATATCCTCAATGATGATAACTGTTTTTCCCTTAATATTTTCATTTAAGCCAATTATTTGCCTCACTTCCCCTGTGCTTTCTGTTCCTTCGTAGGAGGCCAATTTAACAAAAGTTATCTGGCAATTCAAGTCTAGTTTCCTAATTAAATCCGAGGCAAAAATAAAGGACCCGTTTAATATTCCTAGAAATAAAACTTCTTTACCAGCAAAATCATGATTCAATTTAGCAGCCAATTCTGCTACATGTTTATCTAAATCTTCACACGAAACATAGCGCTTAAAGGTTTTATCCAACACTTTTATCGAATCCATATTCTATTCAATTGGTAACTATTCTATCGGCCGAAAATACAAATATTTGACGTAACTTTGCTCATCAAAAAAGTAAAATCTAACAAAAAATTATTTTCTGGCATGAAAGCAAAAGTAAGTATTATAATGGGCAGCACTTCAGATCTACCCATCATGGAAGATACAGCAAAGGTTTTAAATGAACTTAAGGTGCCCTTTGAAATGAATGCATTATCAGCACATCGCACACCGGAAGAAGTCGAAAAATTTGCCAAATCTGCTTCTGATCGTGGACTCAAAGTAATTATTGCAGCTGCAGGCATGGCAGCACATCTTCCAGGTGTAATTGCCTCAATGACTGCCCTTCCGGTAATAGGTGTTCCCATTAAAGCCAGTCTCGATGGCTGGGACTCTTTATTGGCTATTGTACAAATGCCTCCAGGTATACCGGTTGCCACAGTGGGTGTAAATGGTGCCCGAAATGCAGCTATTCTTGCAGTTCAAATGCTCGCTTTATCTGATGATAAGCTGAATAATAGATTAATAGAGTTCAAGGAAAACCTGAAGGAAAAAATCATTCACGCCAATAAAGCGCTGAAAGAAGTCAAATTTGATTTTAAAGTTGATTAAGGATTTTATTTTTATCCTCCTGATTTATTGAGCAGTACAATTAAAGGTCTTAAAAATTCAAGCATTTCAGCTAAAAAGTTGACACTTTTTTTCAAAAACCCCGTATAAAGCAGATTGGAACCCTTCAATATTTTTCGAAATATTGAAAGGTCTTTATCAACTCTAAATTTAACAGGATTAGGTTTGAAGAGGATAAATATTGTCATTTTTTTGCTTTCGTTTTGGGGTAATTTAAACTTAGGGGCTACCGATAATTACCTCCCAGGAAGTCGTTTTGCAGCCATGGCGAACGCCTCGGTAATGCTGCCTGACATCTGGTCAACATTCCACAATCAGGCCGGCCTTGCTTACCTGAATAGAATAAATTTTTCTTTCCATTATGAGAATCGATTTATTGTTCCCGAATTTGGCCTGAAGGCAGTAGCCTTATCTATCCCAACCAAACCAGGAGCTTTTGGCCTCTCATTCAGTTATTTTGGGTACTCAAAATACCATGAAACCAAAACCGGACTGGCTTACAGTAAGCTATTTGGAACCAAATTCTCTGCAGGAGTTCAAATAAACTATCATACCGTATTCATTTCTGAACAATACGGGAAATCCTACGCCATTTCAGTGGAAGGTGGAATTATGTACCAGCCTGTAGAAAATTTATTTATAGGTGCCCACATCTTCAACCCCTCCCGATCAAAGTTTAATACACCAGATGGGGATGAATTCCTACCTGTCTCCTTTCGTTTTGGAGCTGGGTATCGATTAATAAACAAAATTATGCTGGCTTTCGAAGCTCAAAAAGAAAGTGATCTGCCTCCATTATGGAAACTGGGTATCGAGTTTGAAGCCCTAGATAATCTATATCTTCGGGGTGGGCTGGGTAGTTATCCAACCAGCGGCAGTTTCGGTATTGGTTATGAAATAGTTGGATTACGGGCTGACATTGCTTTTTCTTTTCATCCTCAACTTGGATTTTCACCTCATTTCACCTTTACCTATGCTTTCCGGTAATGAGAATCCCATTGCTACTGAGACATAGAATCAAATGCAATTTGAATTGCAAGCTTCCAAAGTTTTGTACAACATTACTGCTTGGGTATATTTTATCAAATCCATATTGCGTTTTAGCACAAGAAGAGGACAACACATGGAAGTACCTCTTTGAGGAAATCGTTGAAAGTTTGGCTCAGAAGTCTGACATTCAGCTCGATTATACAGATTTCCTCGAACAAATGGAGAATTTACATCAAAATCCTGTCCCTTTGAATAAAAACGATTTGAAGGGCCTGGAACGCCTTATTATGCTAAATTCTTTCCAGATTAAAAGTTTACAGAAGTATCTAGAAGAGCACGGATCTATATTATCTCTATTTGAGCTACAGTTTATTTATGGCTTCGATCAAAATACTTCCAGATTGCTTGAACCCTTTGTGACCCTGGAAAACGATAACACGGATTCAAAAGAAATCATTCGAAAACCCTTAAAATATGGCAAACACCAACTCTTTCTGAGAGCCCAGAAAACCCTTGAAATTCAGGATGGATTCCTTGAAGTCCCTGACAGCCTTGAAAACTTAAATCCAAATTCAAGGTACATGGGTCCTGCCTGGAAACTCTACACCCGCTATGGGTATTCGTACAGAAACAAATTTGCTTTTGGCTTCACAGCGGAAAATGATGCTGGTGAACCCTTTTTTACAGGATCAAATAAGACTGGATATGATTTTTACTCAGGATTTATCCAGGTAAACAATATCTGGAAAATAAAATCATTGATTGTTGGCGATTATGAGCCTCAATTCGGCCAGGGCTTAACCCTAGGATCTGGATTCAAATTTGGCAAATCAGCAGAAGTTCTCATGCTAGAGAGGAGGGCAAATGGAATTAAGAAATACAGTTCAACAAATGAAAACAATTTTTTCCGTGGACTGGCAGCAACATTTGATTTTGGTTCACCCGAAATTTCTTTATTTGTATCATCAAAAAAAATTGATGCCAATATTTTAGAATGGGATAGCATTGCCGGATTACCCATACTTGTATCAAAACCTTCCGGCACAGGAATACATGGTACTCCCAACCAGATCTTTGATGAAAAAGCCCTGAAAGAAACTCTTTATGGGTTTAACATTAGTATACGCCGCAATATATTTAAAGTAGGGCTTAGCATGCTGGGCTATAATTATGGAACACCTATTTCTTCAGGAGGTGACATTTATAATGATTTTTTATTTCAGGGGCAATCAGGTAGCAAAATAGGACTCGACTATAAGCTTTCTCTGAAAAAGGGAATGCTTTATGGGGAAGTTTCTCATAACCCTGGATATGGCTGGGCCATTCTTCAGGGTGGTCTTTTCCAGCTTCATGAACAACTATCTCTTACTTTCTTATATCGAAATTATTCCAAAGACTTCCATCCGATTTATAGCAATGCTTTCGGGGAAGGCTCTGAAAACCAAAATGAAAAAGGTTTTTACACAGGTATGGATTTGACTCCTTTCAGGATGCTTAAGATTTCAGCATATGTTGATATATTCTCTTTTCCCTGGCTCAAATGGCAGGTATCAGCACCCTCGAAAGGTTGGGAATACTTTATTCAGGCAGAGTTTGTTCCCCATCAAAATCTTAACATGTACTTACGATTTCAAAATGAAAGAAAAGAAGAGAATATTTCGGATGAAGGCCAGATGGTTGAACTGGATGATAGAACCAGAATGAAAGCCAGGTATCAGGTATCCTATTCGGTAAACCCATCATTGGAGTTGAGGAACCGGGTAGAATGGTCGGGTTACAGGAAGGGCTCAAGAGATGAACAGGGTTTTCTTATTTACCAGGATATCATCTATCATCTCCAAAAATTTCCATTAGACCTCTCCTTCCGCTTTGCACTTTTTGACACCGATTCCTATGATACGAGGATCTATGCTTATGAAAGTGATGTATTGTATGCCTTCTCTATCCCTCCCTATTATGGGAAAGGAATACGCACCTACCTTGTACTTCATACTGCAATTTCGAAAAATATCGATCTCTGGTTTAGAATATCGCAGACTTCTTTTTCCGACCGCGAGATTGTTGGTTCTGGCTTGAACACCATTCAGGACAGTAAAAAAACAGATATAAAAATACAGATGAGATTAAAGTTTTAGGCTTCTCTCGATTGAAATTACTTCATAGCAAATATCAAAAATAAGAAGAGTTGATGAATCAAAAATGTAGAAGAGGTCAAAAGAGCCTATGACGTGATGAAAAAGATCTTCAAACCTAAATGATTTCTTCCTCTTATTTTTTGACCCTTAACTTTAGAAAGCTTTTTAGGTATTGCTCTTTTTAATATCCTTAACATTCAGCTGAAGGCTTGTATTTCCTCTGAAAACATTCTCTTCAATGGTAAAACAAATATCAAATTGCGTTCCGTTTTGCAATACATCAGAATTATGCGATTGATTAAAGGCAATGGCAGCAATACCAGATCCTCCATTTTGAGAGACTTCCATTTTTATATGCTCTCCATTGGCTCCAACAAGCTTGCTTGAAGGTCCTGCAATAAGATTCCTTGCCACAAAAACCGGGGCCATATTTTCTGGGCCAAAAGGCTGAAATTGATTCAGGATTCGTACAAAACTTGGTGTGATATCCTCAAAAATAAGGTTTGCATCAATATTAATCGCAGGAACTAGTTGTTCACTGGTAATGTTTTCAGAAACCGCCTTTTCAAAGCATTCCCCGAACTCCTCGACATCCTCCTTTTTGAGGGTTAGGCCTGCTGCGTACATGTGGCCGCCAAAGCTTACCAGTAAATGGCTACAGGATTCGATAGCCCTGTACAGGTTAAAACCGGGAACCGAACGTGCCGAACCTGTTGCAAATCCATTAGACTCCGTTAAAACAACCGTAGGCTTATAGTGCGTTTCGATCAATCTTGAGGCTACAATACCTATTACACCCTTGTGCCATGATGGATTATAAATTACAGTTGATTTACTATTCAACATTTTATGATCCTGACAAATAGTTTGCAAGGCTTCACTGGTAATCTCCTGGTCTATTTTCCTCCTATCCTGGTTGTATACATTTATTGTATTGCCAATGCCAAATGATTGTTTATCATCTTCAGCCAATAACAATTCAACTGCTTTCGCTCCGGTTTCCATTCTTCCAGCTGCATTAATCCTGGGTCCGATTTTGAACACAACATCAGAAATACTAATTTCTCTTTCGCCCAAACCTCCCAGTCTGCAGATAGTTTTGAGCCCCGGACGAGGGTCTGCATTCAATTGCTGTAAACCATAGAATGCCAAAACCCTGTTTTCATCTACAATGGGAACAATATCGGAAGCTATGCTTACGGCTACTAAATCAAGCAATGGAATAATTGAATCAAAGGATATACTGTTTATCCTGGCAAAGGCCTGGACTAGTTTAAAGCCCACTCCACATCCTGAAAGTTCTTTAAAGGGATAATCACAGTCAGCTCTTTTAGGGTCTAAAACTGCAACGGCAGCTGGCAATTCAGCTCCTGGTGTATGATGGTCGCAGATAATAAAATCTATATTCTTCTGGCTTGCATATTTTACTTTGTTAATGGCTTTTATACCACAATCAAGAGCAATAATCAGGGAATAATTATTTTCTGATGCAAAATCAATTCCCTGGGTAGATATTCCATACCCTTCACTATATCGATTAGGGATATAAAATCCAAGATTATCATAATGATCGCGAAAAAAAGCATAAACCAGTGCAACCGCTGTGGTCCCATCTACATCATAGTCTCCATAAATAAGTATGCGCTCATGGCGATTTATGGCCGTACCAATCCTATCAATGGCCTGGGTCATATCTTTCATTAAAAAAGGATCGTATAATTCATCCAATTTGGGCCTGAAAAACTGCCTGGCCTTATCAAACGATTTAATATCCCTCAATACCAAAAGATTAGCAATACTTTCTTTAATATCTAATGCCTTGGCTAAAGAATCTACCTCCTTTTTATCCCCCTGCTCTTTTACTATCCAACTTTTTTCCATGCTATTGCTTCCTATTCGAATCTCAAACCAAACACGCTTGATATCTTTTGTTTCAAAACTTTTTTTACATCTTCCATTTCCACACTGGTTCCCAATTCAATCTGCAGCGATGTTACTCCTTTATCGACAAACCCACATGGGTTTATATAACGAAAATAATCAAGATTAGTATTTACATTAAATGCAAATCCATGCATCGTAACAAATCGGCTAACCCGAACACCCATGGCACAAATTTTCCTGGTTTTTCCAGGCACCTCAGCATCTAACCATACTCCTGTTGCACCTTCCAGTCTTGACCCGATCAAATCAAATTCCTTTAAGGTTTGAATAATTGATTCTTCCAATTGGAAAATATACTTTTTTACTCCTATACCTAACTTATCCAGGTCAAAAATTGGGTAACCAACCAGTTGCCCGGGCCCATGATAGGTGATATCTCCTCCCCTGTTAATTTTATAATATGAAGCATTTACTGCTTTCAGTTGCTCCTCATGGATAAGCAAGTTTGCTTCAGAACCACTTTTCCCAATAGTATAAACATGAGGATGCTCACAAAACAATAATCTCCCTGGAATGTCCTTTTTTTCAGACTTAGCGAATTTGTGCAAAACCAGATCCCCCAGGACTGACTCCTGATAGTCCCATGCCTCCTTATAATCAATTAAACCCAGATCTTCAAATATTACTCTGTATTCCATAATTACTTCCTGCGCAAATTCTTCCTATGCATTAATGTGTTTCTCCGCATGATACGAAGATCTCACCAGCGGACTGCTTTCCACAAAGGCAAAGCCCTTTTTGAGCCCTTCCTTTCTATATTCTTCAAATACTTCGGGTGCAATATACTCCTGTACCTGGA
>JASJGS010000029.1:0-60859 GCA_033791445.1 Bacteroidales bacterium
GGAACCGGCTTTTTTAATAGTAGTTCCTAAACAGCAAAATATAACATCACCTTTTATGTGTTTTTCTAAAAAAACCGGATCTTCAAGCGAACCAGTATACTCAACTAGCTTATCATGTTTTACACCCGAGTCTCGACGTGAAATTGAAATTACTTTTGAAAAAGAAGTATCTACTAGAAGTTGTCTTAATAAAGAACCTCCAACCAGACCAGTTGAGCCTGCAATAACTGCTGTTCGATTCATAAATAAAATGATGTATAAAAAAGTTGACTAAAGTTAGATTTGAATTTAATATCCAGCTGCCTGACCATCTTTCCTGGATTCTGAAGCTCCAAAATACACTTTGTTTTTTTTATCCCACATAATTGCCTGGTATCCACCAAAACCGCCAACTGTCCAATAAATTTTATGGCCCATTTTCATAAGAGTTTTAATGTTGTCATAGTCAATACCTGATTCGAGATACAATATCCCACCATTGGTCATTTTTTCTCCAGTAGGCTGAGAAGAACCGCTATGACGAATTCTGGGGGCATCTCCTGCTTCTTGCAAATTCATTCCGAAATCAATCAGATTAATTACAATTTGGGTATGACCCTGGGGCTGCATTGCCCCTCCCATCAAACCAAAACTAATCCAGGGTTTACCATCCTTGGTAATGAAAGCTGGGATAATGGTATGAAATGGCCTTTTACCTGGAGCAAAACAATTCATATGTCCTTCTTCCAGGCTAAATAGCTCACCTCTATCCTGTAGTATGAAACCTAAATTCGGAGGTACCATTCCGGATCCCATACCGCGGTAATTACTTTGAATGAGTGAAACCATATTTCCCCATTGATCAGAAACTGTAAGGTAAATGGTGTTTCCCTGCTCCAATTCGCCAGCAGGATAGGATCTAGCTGCCCTTTGAGGATTTATCAATCCTTGCCTTTCTTTTGCATAATCCTTTGATAATAATTGATCTATTGGAATTTTATTAAATGCTGGGTCTGCATAATACTTACTTCTGTCCTCAAATGCCAATTTCTTTGCTTCAGTAAAATAATGGATGTACTCAGCACTCCCAAAACCCATAGATTTTATATCAAATCCTTCGAGGATATTGAGCATTTGAAGAGCTGCTGTTCCCTGACCATTTGGTGGAAGTTCCCATACATCAAATCCACGGTAGTTTGTGGAGATTGGCTCAACCCACTCTGATTTATGTGTGGCTAAATCGTCATACGATAAAAAGCCTCCCTGCTCTTTCATGAACTTGTCAATTGTCTTAGCGATTTCTCCTTTATAAAACACATCACGTCCGCCTTTAGCTATTCGCTCAAGAGTATTGGCCAGGTGAGGATTCTTAAAAACTTCACCTTTTTCCGGAGCTTTACCTCCAGGCATAAATATTTCTTCAAAATTTGGATATTTTTTAAGTGAGCGAGAGTTTCCTTGCCAGTAATAAGCTATTAATTCGGTAAGGGGAAAGCCATTTTTTGCATAATTAATAGCTGGTTCCAAAATTTCATTCATTTCCATACTACCAAATTTTGCATTGAGCTCAAACCAGCCATCTACACAACCAGGAACTGAAACCGGAAGAGGGCCATGTGAAGGGATTTTTTTATAGTCATTTTTTTTGAAATAATCCAAAGTCAATGACTTTGGTGAACGACCGCTGGCATTTAATCCATAAAGTTTTTTTGATTCTGAGTCCCAAACTATAGCAAATAAGTCACCTCCCATTCCGTTTCCGGTTGGTTCAACTAATCCAAGAACAGCATTCGCAGCAATGGCTGCATCTATGGCATTTCCACCTTTTTTTAATATGTCAAGAGCGACCTGAGTGGCCAATGGCTGACTTGTACATGCCATGCCATGCTGAGCTATGACCTCAGATCGTGTTGCAAAAGATAGGCCGGTAATTCTATCCTGGCCATAGGAGATAAATATGAGGACTGATAAAAGGAATAGGCTAAAAGATGTTCTTTTTATAGCTTGAATAAAATGAATGTTTCGTGAATTCATAATTTATGAGATTTAAGCAAAAATATACTTCAATAATGAATGTTGTTTATTAATACGATAATAGATAAAGATAAATTCTTTTTTATTTATAAGTCTATTCCTTATTAAAAAGTTTTATCATAGAAGAACTCATTCCCAATATTCCTGTATCAATAGATTTAATATAATCTGGTGCAAAATATGGAGAATGAAGTGAAGGTAAGGATGTGCCATTCTTAGCCTGATCAATTTTATTTTCATGAGAAACAGTTCCCAGCATGAACATCATAATTGGAATATTTTCATCGGTTCTTCCGTATTTCCCAAAGTCTTCACCAGCCATAAGAGGATCTGTTGCAACTACATTCTCTTCACCAATTGCTTCTTTGAAATATCCGGTAACCATACTGGTTAATTGAGGATCATTGATGACGGGTGGTGTATACTCGTTTGATACAATAACCTTAGGATACTTTTCTTCCGGAAGGCCTGCTGACTCTGCAATTCCAGCAGTGATCCTGTTTAAAGATTTAAGCATTTGCTCATATATGGTATCTTTATAAAACCGGAGTGTCAATTGGAGGTCAACCTGATCAGGAATTATGTTGTGTTTTGTTCCACCATGAATGGATCCTACTGTTATTACCGCAGGGTCAAGAGGAGAAATTTCACGACTAACAATGGTTTGTATATCGAGTATCGTCCTTGATGCCAATACTACAGGATCTATTGTTTTATGTGGTAAAGCTCCATGACCACCCTCACCGTAAATTTGAATATCAACGGAACTAACACCGGCAAAAGCAGGGCCTGAGCAATAACCAATTTCCCCTGCTTCGAGTTCCGGATCAACATGCAAGGCTAATGCATAATCGGGGGTTGGGAACTTTTCAAAAAGACCCTCATTAATCATGGCATTGGCTCCCCCGCTCATTTCCTCAGCCTGCTGGGCAATCATTATCAAGGTCCCACTCCAGGATTTTTTGAATTTAGTTAGTACAGATGCTGTTCCAGCCCAAACACTCATATGAATGTCATGTCCACAGGCATGCATAACTCCTATTTTTTTTCCTTTTTCAGTCTGGAAAGTTATATTACTGGCGTAAGCCAAATTTGTTTTCTCAGCAATTGGCAGTGCATCCATGTCGGTTCTGATCATAATTACAGGACCATCCCCATTGCTTAACACTCCTACTAAACTATTACCTCCAAAATTTCGAGTTACTTCAAAGCCTAGATGCTCCAATATGGAACCCATCTTTTTCGAAGTTTCAAATTCGTGGAAAGATAACTCCGGATTTTGATGAAGGTCTATGTATAGCTTCTCCAGGTCATTAAGTTGACTGGAAACAAATTGCTTGATGTCTTCATTAGAGACATTTACTTGCGAAAAAGAAGAGCTTGATATCATATAAATCAAAACTACAATAAAATATTTTTTCATCTTTTAACTTTAGTGAAAGAAATATAACGCAATAAAGTAAATAAATGGATAAAGTTCTAATCCATTATAGGGAAAGATTCAAGAAGAAAATTAGTGATGATTGTTTAATGAAATTATATATTCAATAAATTATTGTCGGGATTTCCTGTGCTCATCAGCATTTGCAGGGGATTTTCAATTAATTCTTTGATTTTCACTAGAAAGCCAACAGAATCTTTACCATCAATTATTCTGTGATCATAAGATAAGGCAAGATACATAATAGGCCTAATCTCAACCTTACCATTTATTGCTACTGGTCGTTCAACAATATTGTGCATACCCAAAATGGCTGCTTGTGGAGGATTTAAGATAGGAGTAGATAGCATTGAACCAAAAACACCACCATTAGTAATGGTAAAGGTTCCACCTACCATGTCTTCAATGCTAATTCTGTTTATTCGGGCTTTATTGGCAAGGTTCATAATCTCATGCTCAATATCTGCAAGGCTTAAGGACTCTGCATTCCTAATTACAGGTACCATAAGCCCTTTTCCAGTTTGCACTGCAATGCCTATATCAGAATAATTAAATCTAATGAAGTTATCACCATCAATTATAGAATTGACCTGCGGAAATTCTTTCAAGGCAAGGCTGGCGGCTTTTGTAAAGAAGGACATAAAACCTAGTTTTACACCATGTTTTTCCTGAAACTGCTTCTGATAACTTTTTCTAAGGCGGATAATCTCACTTACATCAACTTCATTAAAGGTAGTAAGCATGGCTGTTTCATTTTTTACTGAAACAAGTCGTTCACCAAGCTTCCTTCTTAACTGAGACATTTTTATGGATTCACTATCTCTACTTTTCTTGGAAGTCATTCCAGTAGATTTATTCTCCAATGTATTTGTCAGGCCAGAAATAGCGAGCTCTACATCATTTTTAGATATTCTCTTTAAGCCATTAAGTATATCATCAATAGAAAAGTTTTTTTCCTCCATTAATTTAGCAGCAAGTGGTGAAACTTTTACATTTTTGTTTTCACCTACGGCTTCCTTTTTTTCCGGTACATCTGCTTTTAGGGAAGGCTTACCAGATTCTTCAATTTTCTGTTCCTTATTTTCTGTTATCTCTTTTTTAGTCCCTACTTTTGAAGTATCGATTTTACAGGCAATTGTTCCTACTGCAATAGCTTCACCTGTTGGCATCAGGGCAGAAACTTCTCCGCTATCCTCAGCCAATAATGGAAGAGTTGCTTTTTCAGATTCTATTTCAGCCAGTTCCTGATCTTTTTCAACGAAATCACCTTCATTTACAAACCAGGTAGCAATCTCAACTTCTGTAATAGATTCTCCCGGACTGGGTATCTTTATATCAATGATCATATTTTAGAACTATATATTAAGCGTTAAAGTAATCGATTTACCTTCCTTGTTATATTGTATATTTTGCATCAAAATCAAGATATTCATGAACTTTTAAAATTTCCTTTCGCGTCTTACCCTCAATACATTGAAGTCCGCAGTATTTATTTTTAAGTTCACATGTGCAGGGTTTAAATACTTTATCTACTATTTCTTTCTGGCCTATTTCGTGAAGACCACTAAGTCCGGTTGCAGGGCTTCCACTGGCCAAACGGGCAATAGGTAGAAGTTTTGTGCTCTTGAATTCTTCTTTTACATATCGCCAGGCACCCATATTTTCAGGTTCTTCCTGAACCCATAAATGGAGAATTGCATTTTTATATTTTTCTAAAATATCTTTAATCTTCTCCGTTGGAAAAGGGTGCATTTGTTCTAAACGAATAAGGGCAATATCATCTGCATTCAGTTCCAATTTCCTCTTTAACAAATCATAATATACTTTTCCTGTACAGAATACTACCCTGAGTACTTTTTCTACATTTACATCTGAATCGTCAATTACTTCCAGGAAACGGCCCTTTGAAAGATCTTCTAAAGTAGATGTACACAAAGGATGACGTAGCAAGCTTTTGGGTGTGAAAATAATTAACGGGATCATAAATTTACGCGTCAATTGACGACGTAGGACATGAAAAAGACTGGCGGGAGTAGTCGGTTGAACGATCTGAATATTATTTCTTGCAGCATTGGCTAAAAACCGTTCTAACCTGGCTGAGGAATGTTCAGGTCCTTGTCCCTCGAACCCGTGTGGAAGCAACATTACCAAACCGTTCATCAGGCCCCATTTCTCTTCACCTGAACTAATGTATTGATCGACAATTACCTGGGCAACATTGTAAAAGTCACCAAACTGAGCTTCCCATATTGTCAAATCCCTGGGACGGGCCAAAGCATAACCATATTCAAAACCCAAAACGCCATATTCTGATAAAGGCGAATTATAAATAGTAAAAGGACTTTGATCTGGTGTGAGATTATTGAGTGGAAAAAACTTTTCTCCAGTGTCTTCTACAATATATGTGGCATGCCTATGTGAAAAAGTTCCTCTTTCAACATCCTGCCCGCTTATTCGAACTGCATGCCCATCAGTCAATAATGTGGCATATGCAAGTAATTCTCCCAATGCCCAGTCAAGTCTATCCTCTTTTACCATTTTTTTTCTTTGATCCACTAATTTCACCAGTTTTCTAAAGAATTTTTTTTCTGGAGGCAGGTGGTTTATTTTATCAGCAAGCTCAATAAGAACTTCTTTTTTTACACCAGTTTTAGGACACTTTACTAAATCATTTCTTTTCGGATGTTTAAAACCATGCCAATCCTCAGCCAAAAACTGTCGGATAGCAACTTCATCTGTTTCATGCGATTTTTCTAATTTTCCTTCCAGGATACTATCAAAGTCTATTAGAGATTGTTTGATATCATCTTCTGAATAGATACCTTCCTGGATGAGTTTTGCTGCATAAATATCGCGCGGAGAAGGATGTTCTGCGATGGCTTTGTAAAGCAGAGGCTGGGTAAATCGAGGTTCATCTCCTTCGTTATGACCATGCTTCCTATAACACAGTATATCAATGAATACATCAGAATTGAATGTATAACGAAATTCCATACTTAATGAGATGATAAAAATTAAAGCTTCAACATCATCACCATTGACATGGAAAATGGGAGCTTTTGTAACTTTACCAATATCAGTACTATAGGTGCTTGACCTCGCTTCAAGGTAATTTGTGGTAAATCCAACCTGGTTATTTATAACAAGGTGAATGGTTCCCCCAGTTTGATAACCTGGCAGGCGAGACATTTGGAGGACTTCATATACAACTCCTTGTGAGGCAATAGCTGCATCGCCATGTATCAGAATAGGAGCTAGTTTAGAAGAGTCACCCCCGTATTTTTTATCAATTTTAGCCCTGGCTATACCTTCCACAATTGGATCAACTGCCTCCAGATGAGATGGATTTGGGGCTAAGTTTAATTTGACATCCTTTCCTTTACTTGTTGCAATAGTATTACTGTATCCGAGATGGTATTTTACATCGCCAAGGGAAATATTGCTTTGGTAAAACTTCCCATTAAATTCATTAAAAATATCCTCAAATGGTTTTTGCAAAATATTTGCAAGTACATTCAGTCTGCCTCGATGCGACATTCCAATAATAAACTCTTCGATACCCAAATCAGCTCCTTTTTCAATTACTGCATCGAGGGCAGGAATAAGTGATTCAGCGCCTTCTAATGAGAAACGTTTTTGACCTACAAACTTTTTGTGAATAAAATTCTCAAATCCAACTGTCTGTTTGAGAAGGAAATAGATGTGTTTTTTTTCATCCGAACTAAATGATGGTGTATTTTGTACTGGCTCCATTTTTTCCTGGAGCCATGAAATGACTTCTGGATTTCGAATAAAACCATATTCAGCACCTATGGATTTACAATAAGTTTGTTCCATGTGGTGAATTATATCTTTCAGAGGGGCAGGACCAATTCCTATACTTTTTCCAGCCTGGAAAACAGTTTCTAGATCATCTTCAGAGAGATCAAAGTTCTCCAGGTCGAGAGTTGGTGTATATTTCCTACGAGCACGTACTGGGTTTGTTTCTGTAAATAAATGACCGCGACGCCTATAGCCCTCGATGAGATTAACTACATTAAATTCATTATCCATGATTTTTCCCCCAGGTTTGGGGTCAAAATGTTTTCTGGCAAAATCAAAACCCTCGAAAAATTTCTTCCAGCTTTCATCTACACTTTCCGGAGCCTCAATATATTGATTATAGAGGTTCTCAATCGAGGCAAGATCTCCCTGGCCGAGAAAATCAAATTTTTTCATGGATACCAAATGAATAAAAGAATAGCTATTTATAATCGTTTAAAATTATAAAACTTTTTAAATTAAGCCATTGAAAAAGTAATAAAAAAGCTGGAAATAAGGGCTAATTTACTGAATAAATAAGGCTATTTCCCCTTTTACCCAATTTCACTGAAGTATTTCATAAATTGAAGACGCTCAAAAACTTCAGGGTTATTGGCTTTATCCTGACTTAATTTTCCCTTAAACTGGTCAATATAGTTGAATCCTTTTTTCTCCATCCAGCTATGGATAAAATTGAGTATTTCCGGAAGATAATCGTTCCCATTCTTATAAAGAGCAGATGCAATTTGTACAGCTGAAGCACCAGCCAGAATTTGCTTTATTACCGCTTCACCATCATGAATTCCAGTAGTTGCTGCCAGATCTATATCAACCCTTTGAGATAGCATGGCAACCCATCGCAAAGAATTATACATCTCAGCCGGAGTGCTGAATACCTCAGCAATTGTAAGTTTCAGATTATCTATATCAATATTTGGACTTGAGAAACGATTAAATAAGACAACTGCATCGGCACCTTCAACTTCAAGGCTCATAACTACTTGTCCAAGATTTGAAAAGTATGGACTTATTTTTACTGAAACAGGAATAGTTACTTCCGATTTAACTTTTCGGACAATTTCGTAATATTTCTCCTGAATTTCACCACAATTATTTTCGAAGTGGAAGGGCATCAAAAAAATATTTAATTCCAGTGCATCGACACCGGCCTGTTCAATCTGTTTGGCAAATCCAGTCCATTCAGCAGGCGAGACGCAGTTAACACTTGCAATAACAGGAATACTTAATTCTCTTTTTATTTGTGCGATTAATTCCAGGTAGTTTCCCAGCTCCTTTTCCTTGATATGTAAATCAATATAGTCAAGGGTTTCAGAATGATCAGTGTATAAGAATGGATTTTTCTTGGCTTTTTCGAGTTTATATTGGGCCTCGAGCATTATTTGTTCTTCAAAAAGTGATTTAAGAACAACAGCACCGGCCCCATTTCTATCGTGTTCCTGTATTTTAGTAAATGAATCAGTTAACCCTGAGCTGGCGACAATAATCGGATTTCTAAGGGTTAAACCCATATATTTTGTACTTAGATCAGCCATAGCAATTGAGTTTATGTTAATTTTTAATTTGATTTTACTTTCTCAGAAATATATTTGTGAATACCTGCAGCAGCTCTTCTTCCATCTCCCATAGCAAGAATAACTGTAGCTCCTCCTCTTACTATATCACCACCGGCAAAAATATCAGGTATAGATGATTGCATTGTCTCAGGATCGACCTCAATAGTTTGCCAGTCACTTACTTTCAGATCTGGAAGGGCACTTGGTATTAGAGGGTTTGGTGAAACTCCAACGCTTACAATAACTGTGTCGACTTCTATTTCAAACTCGGAATTCTCAATGACAATTGGCCTGCGACGTCCGGATGCATCGGGTTCACCTAGCTTCATCTTTTGAATCCGCATCTTGTTTACGCGACCTTCCTTATCACCAAAATACTCAACCGGATTATGTAGATTCATAAACTCTATATCTTCCTCAATAGCATGTTTAACCTCTTCAACCCTGGCAGGCATCTCCTCCCTTGACCTTCGATAAATTATCATAGCCCTTTCAGCACCAAGCCTTTTTGCGGTTCTTACAGAATCCATGGCAGTGTTTCCTCCACCAATTACTGCAACTTTGTTCCCACTGAATACAGGTGTATCATATTCTTTATCAGAAGCATTCATTAAATTCACCCGGGTAAGATATTCATTCGAGGAAAAAATATTGTTGTAATTTTCCCCGGGGATATTCATAAAGTTTGGTAAACCAGCTCCACTTCCAACAAAAAATGCTTTAAATCCTTGTTCTCTAAGATCGTCTAATGAAATAGTTTTCCCAATTATGAAATTCTTACTGAATTTTACACCCATCTTTTTCATATTATCAATTTCTACATCAACAATACTATTGGGAAGGCGGAATTCGGGAATCCCATATTTTAAAACACCACCAATCTCATGTAAAGCTTCAAATACAGTTACATCATAACCAGTTTTTACCAAATCTCCGGCACAGGCCAAACCGGCGGGTCCGGATCCAATTACAGCTACTTTTGTGCCAATAGGTACACCAACTTCAGGAATGGACATTTTGCCACTTCCCTGTTCAAAATCTGCAGCAAATCTTTCCAGATGGCCAATAGCAACCGGATCTTTCTTAAGCGATACAGTATAAAAACATTTTTCCTCACACTGTTTTTCCTGTGGGCAGACTCTCCCGCAAACTGCTGGCAAAGTATTTGTTTCTTTTAGCACTTTTGCAGCTTCAAGAAAATCTTCCTGCTCAATTCGTTTTATAAATTTAGGGATATTTATGCCTACAGGACAACCGGAAATGCAAGTGGGATTTGCACAATCCAGGCACCGGCTGGCCTCAATAATTGCCTGCTCGGGGACCAAGCCTTTGTTGACTTCTTCATAGTTTTTATTCCTTATATTGGGATCAGCTTCCGGCATTGCAACCCTTTCCTTCTGGGTACGGTCTTTAGCTTTGATAGATTTTCTTAGCTCAAGGCGCCATTCCTGGCTCCGTTCAGCCTTTAAATATTCATTAAAATCTTCCATTTTACACCAGGGTTTTAGTATATTCTTCAAAAGCTTCCAATTCTATATCCTTGTAGGCTCCCAATCGTTGGAGCATCTGGTCAAAATCAACCTTATGGGCATCGAATTCAGGACCATCCACACATACGAAACGTGTTTTTCCATCTACTGTTACACGACATGCTCCACACATCCCGGTTCCATCAACCATAATGGTATTTAAGCTGGCCATGGTAGGAATATTATATTTTTTGGTTGTGAGGGCCGCAAATTTCATCATAACGGCTGGGCCTATAACCACCGACATATCGACTTTTTCGCGTTTAATTACTTCTTCCATACCATGAGTAACCAGCCCTTTTTGTCCATAGGATCCATCATCTGTCATAATGATGAGCTCATCAGAATGCGCACGCATCTGATCCTCCAGAATTACTAGATCTTTGTTCCTGGCTGCCAGTACAGTAATGATTCTGTTGCCTGCTTTTTTTAATCCTTCAACAATAGGTAAAAGAGGTGCTACACCCACTCCACCTCCAGCACATAAAACAGTTCCTACCTTTTCAATATGTGTTGGAAGTCCCATAGGACCAGCCACATCTTCAATAGAGTCACCTACATTTAGTTCTGTTAGTTTGAAGGAGGATACACCAACCCTTTGAATAATGAGAGTAATGGTTCCCTTTTTCTCATCTGCTCCAGCGATTGTAAGTGGTATTCTTTCACCTTTTTCATCTACTCTTATAATGACAAAGTGCCCTGGTTTTCTTGATTTTGCAATCTCCGGGGCCTCCAATACCAATTTAATCACATTCTCAGAGAAAAATTCTTTTTCTACAATTTTATTCATCTAATGAATGGTTTAAATATGTTAAAGGAACAAAAATATAAATTTAAAAACACCCTGTATATATTTTTATCCAATGCTGTTTTATAACATATACCATAATGGTTTTTAGATCAGAGAGTGGGTTAAAACGGAAAATGTTGAAAGCGATTTTATTCCAATAAAATATTATTAACAAAACATCAAATTTTCAGATAGTTCGTGTTTTGAATTTAGTTTTTCTGGTCATAAATTACTTTCTTTGCAAAAATTTTTATTCATATGAATATAGGAGTATTACGAGAAACAAATGGTGAAAACAGGGTCGCATTTGTGCCAGACACTGTGCTTTCACTGGTTAAAAAGAAAGTCAATATACTGGTTGAAGAAAATGCTGGTAAAAATGCATTCGCTTCAGACAAGGAATATGAGGAGGTTGGTGCAAAGATCGCCTCTCGAGCCAAAGTAATTGACGAATCTGACCTGTTAGTAAAAGTCAATCCAATGGATATCAATGAGGTAGGTAAGTTAAAGGATGGTCAGGTATTGATATCTATAATGAATCCATACTTTAATATCGAGTTGATAAAGGTATTTAAAGATAAAGGCATTACCACCTTTGGTATGGATGTAGTTCCAAGGACCACCAGGGCTCAGGCAATGGATGTATTATCATCAATGGCAACAGTTGCAGGATACAAAGCTGTGCTGGATGCGGCGGGAAGGCTTTCTAAATTCTTCCCAATGTTTATGACTGCCGCTGGGACCATAAGGCCTGCGAAGATGTTGATTCTTGGAGCAGGTGTGGCAGGCTTACAAGCTGTTGCCACTGCGCGCAAACTTGGGGCTGTTGTAGAAGTTTTTGATGTTAGATCAGCTGTAAAGGAAGAAGTGATGAGCCTTGGAGCAAAATTTGTGGAGGTGGAAGGAGCTGTTGATGAGGCATCAGCGGGCGGATATGCTGTTGAACAAACAGAAGAATTTAAGAAACGGCAAGCACAGGCCATTCATGATCATGCATTGGCATCTCATGTTGTTATTTCTACTGCTCAAATTCCTGGTAGGAAAGCACCCTTATTAATTCATAAAGCTACTGTTGAGGAAATGAATCCTGGAACAGTTATTATTGATCTGGCAGCTTCAACTGGAGGTAATTGCGAATTAACAAAAGATGGTGATGTGGTTGAACACAATGGTGTTATCATCGTGGGAAATTCAAACTATCCTTCTGAGATGCCAACTGATGCAAGCCGAATGTTCGGAAATAATATTTCAAATTTCCTTGCCTTAATTATTGATGAAGAAGGCAATTTGAATCTTGATTTTGAGGATGAACTGGTTAAAGGAACTTGCATCACTCACAACAAAGAGATTGTAAACGAGAGAATTAAAGAACTTATTTAATAAATATACTTGATAATGGAAACAGTTTTTAAAGCTTTTTATGAAAATAAAGATTTTATTTTCATAATAATCCTTTCAATTTTACTAGGTGTTGAGGTTATTTCCAATGTGCCTTCGGTTCTGCATACTCCTTTAATGTCAGGAGCCAATGCGATAAGTGGGGTAATTATAATTGGAGGTATTATTCTTGTAGGCCATGCCGATATTACGAAGATCTCAGTTAATCTGATTCTGGGAGTTTTGGCAGTATTATTTGGAACGCTTAATGTCGCGGGAGGTTTTGTTGTTACTGATAGAATGCTTGAGATGTTTAAGAAAAAGAAATAAAAAAGTAATTCGGAGGAAAGGTTCTGTTTTCCTTTGATTAAAATTGAATTGGATTATTTGTTGATAGAAAATAAAAATATAAAAATATGAATAATATTATAGCAGGTTTAGGAGTAACCTATGGAGATGTTCTCCTGGAAATCAGTTACTTATTAGCTGCAGTCTTTTTTGTAATCGGGCTTAAATTTGAGAGCTCTCCTGAATCAGCAAGGAAGGGAAATATGTGGGCAGCAGGAGGTATGGTTCTGGCCATGGTAACTACTCTGTTTTTACATAAAAATGCGCAAGGAGAGGGAATTCCTTTGGCCAATGGAATTATAGTTGTTTTAGCTATTAGTGTGGCTACTGTGGTAGGTACAATTATTGCCAGGAGGGTGAAAATGACAGCGATGCCTGAATTGGTATCCTTTTTTAACGCAACAGGTGGTGGTGCATCTGCATTAGTTGCATTAATAGAATTCTCAAATCCAGACAACTCCTCTACATTGGTAACATTGCTTGGCCTGGTTATTGGTGCCGTTGCATTTAGTGGTAGCTTAATTGCTTATGGCAAATTAGATGGAAGAGTGGGAGATATTTTTGCAAAATGGACGACCTATTTAAACCTGTTTTTATTAGCAGTGGTAATTGCCTTCATAGTTTATATAATGTTTGGTGGGGCAAGCTTTGAAATGCAAAAAACACTAGCGCTTGTTTTACTTGGAATCGCTCTCATTTATGGTGTAATGTTTGTAATGCCTATTGGCGGAGCTGACATGCCGGTGGTTATTTCTTTATTGAATTCACTAACCGGTATTGCTGCTGCCATGGGTGGTTTTATTTACCACAATATGGCCATGATACTTGGAGGTATACTAGTAGGAGCAGCCGGTACTATTTTAACCTTTTTAATGTGTAAGGCCATGAACCGATCCTTATTTAATGTTATAGTAGGAGCATTTGGTGGCGGAGGTGCAAGTATCGATAGGGAACAGGGAGTCATAAAAGAAATATCAGTGAGTGATGCCAGTATACTGTTAAGCTATTCCCAGAAAGTTGTTATTGTACCAGGTTATGGACTGGCTGTTGCACAGGCTCAGCATATTTGTCATGAATTGGATAACTTATTGGAAGAGAAGGGTGTAGAGGTTAAATATGCGATACACCCTGTAGCGGGGAGAATGCCCGGACATATGAATGTATTGCTTGCTGAAGCAGATGTCCCTTATGAGAAGCTAATTGCAATGGATGACATTAATCCCTCTTTGCCTAATACAGATGTGGTTATTGTAATCGGAGCAAACGATGTGGTGAATCCGGCAGCCCTGGATGATCCTTCCAGCCCTATTTACGGAATGCCCATTATCAAAACCCATGAGGCTAAAAATATTATCGTTATGAAGAGAGGAATGGGGAAAGGCTATGCAGGAATTGAGAATTTCTTATTCTTTAATGATAAAACAAGAATGCTATTTGGTAATGCCAAGGATTCTTTACAGAAATTAGCAGTAGAAATTAAAACATTATAGCTTGTAGGATAAATTTTGTTTAAAAGGTGCCTCTCTGGCACTTTTTTTTATGAATCTGAATTTACAATAATAACAACTAGAACATAGTATTTTTATATGGTATAACTGACCATGGTTCTCTAAGTATAACTAAAGTCTCTCTTCCAGAATAATAACTCTTGCTCCTTTATAAAAAAAGAAAGCGCTTATAGCCATTAGGCAGTGGCTGGTATCAAGATAATTGAACCATGTATTGATACTCCATTCATTCATGAAAATCAAAGCTGAAATAGCAGCAAAAAAAACAGCTATTAAGAAAAATTTACTACCCTGACTTTTTGTTTTAATATAAATATAAGCACTAAATGTTGCCACGAAGAGAAGTAGTCCATATGCAGAATGGATCTCTACAAACAAGAAATTGAGAGTAGTAAAGGTCAGTACCATAAATGTCAGAAGTTCGACAATATTCAGAATAGCAAAAAATCTTGCTACTCTTGGTTTAATGTAATTCCTGGCATATTCTATAACAGCTCTTTCAATAAGATTTATAGCAACCATGCTTGTCCACCATCCAGGAAGCTTCCATCCGAAAGAAAAGAGGTAGAAAAATCCATGACCAACTAAGCCACCAATGGCTGTAGCCGTACCCATCATAAGAAAGTAGTACTTTAAGTATTGATCTAGTGGTGTTTTTTTAGCAATTTTATTCAGTTTAAAAAAAGCATATATGCATACAGCCGTTACCAGAAGATCAGTTAAAGTAGTAACCGGTTCATCTATTCTTAATCCTAATATATCGATGGAAGGCTGAGGTAGAACCATGAACAATTGTTAAGATTAGTGTTGGAATTAGGATGAATAAAATAAAAATCAAATATATTTTATTTTATTATTTTTAACTAATCTATTTAGAATACGAGAGGTTTTAAAAATCAGGAACCAATATTTCACATGAATTTCCAATGCAAAGAATAACTTTTATTCGTACATCTTGCTTATTTGTAGCTTCTTTTTTCTTTCCCTCATTCGGAAAGAAATCAAAACTTTCCATGATGACAGTTAAGGGATTAATTGATTCGGTGGATGCTGGTGTATGCCTTGAACATGAGCACGTTCTGGTTGATTTTAGTGGAGCTGATAAATACAATCCTACAAAATGGAATCGGGATGAAGTTATTTTAAAAGTTCTTCCTTACTTGCAGGAATTGAAAGAGAATGGTTGTTCCACCTTTTTTGAATGTACTCCGGAATATTTAGGTAGGGATGTGAGCTTACTTCTGGAACTTTCCAACAAAACCGGGTTGAACATTTTAACGAATACGGGTTATTATGGAGCCAGTAACAATAAATATCTTCCAGAACAAGCCTATACTCTTGATGCCAGTCAATTGGCTGATATTTGGACAAAAGAATATGAAAACGGTATTCAAGGAACATCTGTGAAACCCGGATTTATAAAAATTGGAGTAGATCCAGAACCGCTTAACTCAATTCATGAAAAACTTGTTCTGGCAGCCGGTCTCACACATATGCGTACCGGTTTAACCATTACTTCGCATACAGGACCTGCTTCTACAGCATTTCAAGAGCTAGAGGTATTGAAGCATGCCGGAGTTCATCCCTCAGCGTTTGTTTGGATCCATGCTCAGAATGAAAAAGAATGGAGCAACTATCTAAAAGCTGCAAAAATGGATTCATGGATTAGCCTGGATGGTTTGCATGATGAGAATGTAGGTAATTATTCTGAAATGTTGGTTTATTTGAAAGAAAAGAAGCTGCTGGAAAAGGTACTTGTCTCACATGATGCCGGTTGGTATGATCCGGAGAAATTGAAAGGGGGAGCTTTTAGGAATTGCAATACTTTATTTGAAAAGTTGATACCACGTTTAAAGAGCAATGGATTTTCAGAAAATGAAATTAATCAAATACTGGTTGTCAACCCAGCTAATGCTTTTTCAATTCGTGTGAGGAAATTCTAGGGGAAAGATTTTGGCAATGATTAATTATTAAAAAGTTAGAATTTTTTCAACTTTATTATTTCTTAAGTACCTTTTTACAATTGATTGAATATCACGGTTGTCTCGATAAAAGCGTATGCAGTCGTGTAATATTTCATTATTATATGATGCTTCATCAGCGTCAAAGTATCCGAACCCGATGTATTTACCATTTTCAATCTTCACCACTGACTTTTCATTCAGGTCTCTTCCCTTATCGATTATTAGAAAATTCTGATACTCATACTCAAATATCTGCTTCGCTTTTTGTGCTCTGACATTATATGATTCTCTCGACTCTTTGCAAATGCATGCGCCATGGCAGATTCCAATCTGATATTGAAAACAAGCACCAGATGATTCATATAAACCACTTAATTTCTGACATAAGTTGTAATCCGTTGTTAAATGTGTGAGAAAATCTTTGGCTTTTTCCATAGATGAAAAACTGGCCAGAGGCAATTTGTCTTTATCCTTTCCGGTTCTAAAACATAAATAACCATCATTATTTGAATAGGAAAATACTCCAATATAAGTGGTTTCCCTCCTTTGGGCTCTATTGTAGACTGGCTTATTTTTTTTTATTTCGTCAGATTCTAATAAAAAAGCAACTAGTTCACTACCTGTAATTTCGTAGCTTACCTCAGCTATTCGGTCTCGCATTTCAATTTTTCCCCTGGTTGACCTATTGGCAAAATGACTTAATACTCTTTGCCGAATATTTTTACTTTTCCCAACATATAATAGTTCTTTATTATCATCGTAGAAATAGTAAACACCCGCATCCTCAGGCAAATTTTTTACCTGGTTTCCATCCAGATTCGGATGAAGATCTGAAAGTGCCGGATTAGTAAACAGTTTATTATTCAAACCATGATCCAGCCCCAGGAGTAATTCAAATAGTTTTGTTGTGGCGAGAGCATCACCAGCAGCCCTATGCCTGTTATTTATTTTGATGTCAACCTCTTTACAAAGTTTACCCAGACTATAGGACCTGAGTCCAGGTATTAGTCTCCTACTTAACTTAACCGTATCAAGTACATCACGTTTATACGTATAGCCCAGGCGTTTAAATTCTTCTTTTATGAAATTGTAATCAAAGTTGGCATTATGGGCAACAAAAATATGATCCTGAGTTACTTCCACAATTTGTTTGGCTACTTCAAAAAATCTTGGTGCATCCTCAACCATTTCATTGCTGATGCCAGTCAAGCCGGTAATAAAATAGGGGATTGGCTTCTCTGGATTAATTAAGGTGGCATATTCATCAACTATTCTTTCCCCATCATGTATATATATAGCAATTTCGGTGATCTTATCACTTTGTGGTCTGCCACCTGTAGTTTCTATGTCAACAATTGCATACAAGGAGAATAATATTTACTCGCAAAGATAATTTTTCAATTTTATTAAATTTGACAAATAAATTGTAGTAATTTCCGAAATCAGAATTATATTCCCATAATGAGTGAATGTTTTAGAAAGCTTTATATATTCAATGATGAGGTACGGAACTGCTCAGAATTTGATTCCAGTATACTTTATTCTGGGGAATCAGTGTACGAAGTTATAAAGGTTTCAGATGGTGTGCCCATCTTTATTGATGACCACCTGAATCGTTTATTCCAAACGGCTGGATTGAAAAGCAGAGAATTATGGTTAGATCGAAAGCTGGTTTCAACAAGTGTCTACCGAATTCTTAAACTGAATAATATTGATTTCGGCAATATTAAAATAGTTTTTAACTTTCCAACCCCTCTGAATAATTCTGGTAATTTTCTTATCTACTTCCTTGAACATCACTATCCTACACTAATTCAAGAAGAAAAAGGTGTTTCATCCATACTTTTTTTTGCAGAAAGAGATTATCCTTCTGCTAAAATCATTAACCTTCATTTACGTTCGGCTATATTCAAAAGGCTTATAGACACTCATTCATACGAAGCTTTACTTGTAGATAAAGAAAGATATATAACTGAAGGAAGCCGGTCAAATGTATTTTTTACTAGAAATGGCGAGCTTTATACTGCTCCAGATGGAGATGTCCTGTCTGGTATTGCACGAAAATATGTTCTTGAAGCTTGTAAAAGTGTTGGGATAAGAGTGCATTTTTCAAAAGTTCATGTCGATAACATCACTGATTTTGAGGGAGTGTTTATCTCTGGCACTTCTCCCGGAGTCTTGCCCTTATCAAGTATTGGGGATACAAACTTTGATCCGCATTGTGCGGTAATTAAAGTTATTAGAGAAAATTACCAACAAATAATAGAGAGTCACATAATCAGGGTAAAAGATTAACTGTAAAACTTTTTTATATTTGATTTTTCTATTCTCTTATGGAATCTGTAACTTTTCACATGCTAGAAGTTTGAAGAATAAATTTTATATCGGGATAATTTTTCTATTTGCTTTTGCAATTAGAAGTGCTAATTCTCAATCTCCGGAAATCAGTTCTTTTTTCCCAGAGATTCAAATTACACAGTCAAATGGCCCTGCACCTGGTTGTTTTTTTTTAGCATCAAAAGGATTAACTGCAGAAGGAGCACAACAATACCTGGCAATTGTTGATAATACCGGATTACCTGTTTTTTTTAGACTGATGCCAAAGCCTTCAGGTTCATTTAGAACATTTTCCGATGGTAGAATGGCTTATATGCAAGGTGTTCCAAGGATGCTGTATTTCATGAATGAATTTTTGGAAGTAACGGACACCTTTAATACAATAGGCTACAAACTTGATGCTCATGATTATGCAGTTGATAATAAAGGGAATGTGGTTTTAATGGCAAAAGAAAACCGACCTGTTGATATGAGTGCAGTTGTTGAGGGGGGCAATCCGAATGCTACGGTAATTGATTTAATAATTCAGGAGTTTGACAAGGACCATAATATGTTATTATCCTGGAACAGTGCTGATCATTTTGAAATTACAGATGCAAATGAGAATTCTCCCTATGTTGATTTTACCGAGCAGGAAGTTGATTATGTGCATCCGAATAGTGTTGCCATAGATTCCGATACAAGTATCCTGGTTTCCAGCAGGCATATGGATGAGATTACAAAAATTCATCGTAAATCAGGTGAAATAATCTGGAGACTTGGAGGAAAGAAAAATGATTTTACTTTTTTAAATGATACAATAGGATTTTCCCATCAGCACAGTGTGAGTCGATTGGAAAACGGTAACATTCTCCTTTTTGATAATGGAAACCTACATGACTCCCTGTTTTCAAGTGCAGTGGAGTATTCCTTGGATGAGGAAAATTATACGGCTACGCTTGTTAGTCGGTACAGGCGAAATCCTGATACGTATTCAAATCATGGTGCTTGTACTCAAAGGGTTTTTAATGGAAATACAGTAATTGGTTGGGGTACTTATTGGCCATCAGCAACTGAATTTCATCCTGATGGCTCTCCGGCCATTGAACTTGATTTTACAGAGCACAGCTTTAGTCCCAGGATTGAAAAATTTCCATGGAAAACAAAGGTGTTTGAGACTTCAGTTGATAGCATTGATTTCGGGATGTGGGATGGAACCAATTTTATTGAACAAACTATTCGCTTAAACAACAATCTCGATACCTCCATTTTCATTACCAGTGACTCTTCCAGGAGTGGATATTTTAAAGTATCAACACAGCTCCCAATTGAAATACCAGGTAATGGTGAGACGAATATTACCATCCGATTTGATCCTTCAAATGCAACATTGGGATATTTGACTGATGTTATAAGCTTGAACTCTGATAGCTATGAGCAAAGAGTGGCAAGGCAAATTGTGGTATCTGGGCAAAAGGAAGATATGGTTGCTCCGGTTGCTTCTATTACTCCTGACACATCGAATGTTCCATTGGATGCCATTATTCACCTTAAGTTTAGTAAGCCAGTCCGTAAGAAAGATGGAACAGAGTTAAAATATGATAATGTTGATGCTTTGTTAATAGTCAGGAAGGAGAATGAATTAGGAGAAGATGTGGTGTTTAATGCAAACATAAATTCTTCAAAAGATCATATTGAAGTTCAATTGAAAGAGTTTTTGGATCCTGGCCAAACATATTATGTATCTTTTACCGATGAGTTTGAAGATTATTCCGGAAATCAATTGCCAGTTACAAGTGTTACTTTCACAACTTGGACCCCTTTATCTTTGAATGAAAATTCTATTCATACACCAGTACTTATCTTCCCCAATCCGTCTTCTGGTTTTGTGACTATTGAAACAGATTCTGCTAGGATTAAGACCCTGGAAATTTATTCAGCAAGCGGAATATTAATCCTTAAGAAGGAAAATATTTGGGATTCGAGAACATTTGTCAATCTGAGTGATAAGCCAGCTGGACTTTATTTAGTAGTTTTGAGGTCAGATGATCACAAGATCATTCATTCGCAAAAAGTATTTATCGGGAAATATTAAATTAAAAAATGTAAAACTATGTCAAGTATTAGGAAACTTAAAAAAGAGGTAGGGGATATTACTTATGAGGTTGTATCAGACTGCTTTACATTTATGTTGGTTAAAGATAAGAAGGACAACGAAAAGGTACAGGGATACATTGCAGAAGCAATTGATTTGAGGAATGATCTTATTCATCGGATTAATGGTTTTGCAAAAGAAAAAGATATAGAAAAACGAAAGAAGTATTTTAGTAAAATTAAGGAGGATTTGTATTCAGGTATGGATAAAACTCTTGAAAAGTTAAGCAAACTCTCAAAAAAGTAATACACCTTCTCTAGACTAGGTCTGACTTATGATCAAGAGTGTGCGGATCAAAGTAGTTGGAAAAGTCCAACATGTGGGCTTCAGGTATTTCACTGCGCTTGAAGCTAAAAAACTAAGCATAATGGGTTTTGTAAAGAATGAATCTGACGGATCAGTCCTAATTGAGGCTGTGGGAATGGAGGGAAATATTGATTTATTTTGCCTTTCAGTTAAAAAAGGGCCATTCTGGGCCAGGGTGGACAGGATCCAGATTCAAGATATTCCTGTTCAGGAATACAAACGGTTCTTAGTTAAATAGCTTTTTGGTTTATAGGTGATTAAGAATTTTTTCATTACAGTTGATACATTCTCCCGAGTGATTCATACCATAAATCCGAGTGTGGTATCCACTTCTTTCAATTGCGATTGTCCCACATGAAGGACATAAGGTATTCCTTCCGATGGAGAAAGAACCTGTATTTCCAATAAACACAAAATTAAGATATTTTACTGCGATATTGTAAAGTTCTTCCAGTTTAGCCAAATCAGTGGGTGGGAGTGATTGTTTAAAATGAGGAAAATATCGCGAAATATGTAAGACCGTATTCTTGTCTGTTTCTTCTGAAATCCATTTTACCATTTCTTCAAATCGATCAGGGTCATCGTTGAGGGAAGGAATTACTAAGTTTGTAATTTCAAGATGTTTACCTGCCTGATAAATTTCCAATATGGTATCTTTAACATCTTTCAGGGAAGAAAAAGTATGATTCTTGTAGAATTCCTCTGTAAAGCCTTTTAGATCAATATTGAAAGCATCCATTTGTTTAATTAGCTCATGCCTGGGCAATTCGTTGATAAATCCATTAGAAACCAATATGTTTTTTAATCCGGCTTTCCTGGCTAAATGAGCCACCTCTATAATGTATTCAAACCAGATGATGGGCTCATTGTATGTATAGGCAATCCCGATATTATCTTTAATCGAAAGAGCTTCCTGTACAATTTCTTCTGGAGAGTGAAAATTAAGGAGTCGGGTATCCGTGATTCCAGTTTGGGATATTTCACAATTCTGACAAAATTGACATTTTAGGTTGCATCCAAGGGTTCCAATAGAAAGGACCTCTCGACCTGGAAAATAATGGTATAATGGTTTTTTTTCAATCGGATCCATGTGTTTGGCAGAAAGTAAGCCGTAGTTTTCTGCATACAAATTACCTTCAATATTTTTTCTGACTTTACAGATACCTGACTTTCCTGGCTTGATTATGCAATTGTGTGGGCAAAGCTGGCACTGAACCCTAAATTCCTTATTATGATGATAATATGAAGCCTCCTTTGATTTCATTCCAATTATCTATTATTCAAAACGAAGTCTGACATTCTCAATACTTTCTATCGATCCTACAATGGTAAGCACATCGCCCAAACGAAGCCTGGTGTATCCAGTTGAAATAATATTATGTCCTCTTCTTCTGGTGGCAATAATAAGAATGTCCGACGGAAGATGCAGACTCCTTAGGGCTATCCCCTTCAGGTCAGGATTACCTACAGTTATATCCGCTGTGTCCTGATTTTCTTCCAGCCCAAGTAGCAATGAAGTAGCAATAGGTGATCTGACAAAATGATCCATAAGACTAACAATGGCGGTAGAGGGCTCAACAATCAATGCACCTAAATCATGAAATTTCTTAAAATTTTCGCGCTTGTTCAGTCTTACTACAATTTCAGGAGTTCCAAAATGTTCATAGGCTAATTCACATATTTTGAAATTTTCTTCATCCGTTTTAAGGGTAATGAATGCATCGACTTCAGCTGGTTTTATAAGTGCCAAAGAATTTAAAGTTATCTCAGGGAGATATACAACTTCAACATTTTTGATGCCAGGTTTAGGAATATCTGACCTGCTAGTAGTTATGACAACATCTAAGCCATGGTTAGAGAGTTGCCTGGCCAGGGCAACAGACTGGTGCTCATATCCGAAAATAATAGCCCTTTGAGGTCCTTTATGCGCAAGGTGCTCCCCTTTGCTATGATCTTCATGAACTAATTGGATAGCCCATTTCATTAATGGAGGTCCAATAAACTGGTTAAGAACAATAACAGCAATAACCACAGAGGCAAAATCTGCTCCCCAATCAGGATATTCATTCGCAATAATGGCAACAAGTCCAATGCTTATTCCTGCCTGAGTAATAAATGGCATCCAGGCAATACGATTAAACTTTTTAGGATCACCTGCTAAAGTACCACCGACCCATCCTCCAATAAATAGTGAAAATATTCTAATAAGAAATAGTACAATTGCAAGTTTCCAGGTTTGAACTACAACATCCAGTGATATTGTTGCACCAATTAAGGTGAAAAATGCTACATAAACAAGGGGGACTGTATCAGAAATAATCTTTTGGAATTCCCTTCTGAATGGTGAATAATTGGTCAGTAAAACACCTGTAATAATACAAACCAATAAAGGTTCGATATAGAAGTCAAATTCAAAGAAGGTTTCAGCAAGGTAGCGTAGTCCATTAGAAACAAAATAGATGCTCCACCCACCTGCCAGTACAATAATAGTTTTTAAAGTTGTATCCAGACGTAATGAAAGTATCCATTTTAAGAAATAGAAGAGTAGAAACCCGATACTCGCAGAAACTAATAATTCAAGTATAATAATCAGAATCATCCATACTTCAAAACCCTTACCCAGGAGCAGAGTATTTGCAATAGAAAAAGTAATAGCAAAAAGAATAATAACTAGAAAATCTATTAACACTGTCACTCCTAGAACCATTGTAGTAAATGGTCCTTTTGCTCTCAGTTCATTAATTATAGCAATGGCAGAAACAGGTGACCGGGCGACGAAGATTGTTCCAGCCAGAATAGAAATGGCGATCCGTTCATATATGTTTAAAGTGAAATTAAAAATCGGGTATTTTGAAATGATGAAAATAACTAAACTGCTTAGACAGAAAGTAACAATCAGTTGACCAAAACTCATCCATTTAATAATTCTCATTCTACTCCGAAGTTCCGTGAGGTATAATTCAGAGCCAGCTGCAAAAGCTATAAATGCAAGAGCTATGTGATTAATAAAGTTTAATTTGTTTAAGGATTCTGTGGGTAGCATATTCAGGGCTTCAGGGCCAATTAGGATACCCATTAAAAGCAAGCCAGTTATTATTGGAAGCTTAATTTTCGTTATAAATCCACCAATTTTGCCTGAAGCCACAAGTAGAATTATAAACCCAACTAAAATCAATAATATCTCAAAAAAAGACTTCATTTATTATTGTTTGAAAACTAATTTGACCTAATAAGTTTTAGTAATAGTTTGTAGATATGTCTTACTAGGGTAAGATTTAATTATTCAATCAGAATATCAATACATTCGTAAAATAGTGAAAAAATGCATATCAATCTGGTTTTATTATTAAAAAAACAATCATATTACCGCATAAATAGGTCGAAGATTATATGATTTATTAGAAATTTATTAATTTAGACACTTGATAAAAACAACCTGCTAACTAAGCTCTGAGAATATAAAAATTCGATTACATTGATTGGGGAATTCTTATATCTGGATTTTAGATAATTGGAGAGATAAAATTTTATTTATTTGCTAAAACCTTTTAACAATGAAAATCAGAAATCTTCTAGTAGTTCTTACTAGTCTTTTTTTTGGAGTTGCCCTTCTTGTAGATTGTGCGCATAAAAAAAATACCTCAGAAGTTAATGACGAATCAAAAACTGATGCTGGAGTCGATTCCCAGATTATGAACCAATTATCGGAAGCTGAAAAATCAGATGGATGGATTCTGCTTTTTGATGGAGAAAGTTTAGATGGTTGGAGAGATTTTAAAGAAGAAACGGTTGGAGATGGATGGATTGTTGAAGATGGGACCATGGTCGCTTTGGGTAAAGGTGGGGATCTCGGTGGCGATATTATATCGGTTGGTCAATATGAAAATTTTAAACTGAAATTTGAATGGAAGATTTCAGATGGCGGTAATAGTGGTGTATTTTTTCATGTGCTGGAGGAGGATTACCCGACTGTTTACGCTACTGGTCCTGAATATCAGTTAATTGATGATGTAGGATTTCCAGCTGACCTTGAAGACGGGCAGGTTTGCGGAGCAAATTATGCAATGCATCCTCCTACTAATGTTAAGCTAAAGCCTGCAGGTGAATGGAACACTACAAAGATAATTGTTGATGGTCCAAAAGTGACACATTACCTGAATGGAAATAAAGTGGTAGAATATGAGATGTGGACAGATGAATGGACAGAGTTGGTAAATAGCGGAAAATGGGACGATTATCCTGATTATGGACTGGCAAAAAAAGGTCATCTAGGCTTGCAGGACCATGGAGATCAGATTTGGTTTCGAAATATTAAACTAAAAGAGCTTTAAGTCCTTTAAGACGATTTTATTTTTCTGACTTTTCCTTATAATTCCTTGTAAATTAAATACCTAATTGTATTATCTAAATAATAATAATTAAAATATCATTTTATGAAAAATAGACCTTTTTTATCTGTCTTAGCACTAGTTTTTACTTTCCTACTTTTAAATTCCTTTTCGTTGAATAATAGCAATGGTAGCAATTCAAATATGGAAGATGATGAATGGGTTGCATTGTTTAATGGTAAAGATCTTACAGGATGGAAGATTCATGGTACAGAAAAGTGGTATGTTGAGAAGGGTGAACTCGTTTGTGAAAGTGGTCCTGATAAAGAATATGGCTATCTGGCGACAGAAAAAGAATTCAAGGATTTTGAATTGACACTAGAGTTTAAACAGAGTGCGAATGGGAATAGTGGTGTGTTTTTTAGGTCATCAATAGATGGAACTAAAATCGCAGGATGGCAAGTAGAAGTTGCTCCTCCAAATCATGATACTGGTGGTATATATGAGTCATATGGGAGAGGATGGCTGGTTCAAATACCTGACGAAAAGGAAAATATTTTAAAAATGGGTGAGTGGAATAAGATGAAAATTCGGGTTGTGGGAGATAAAGTAACCACCTGGCTAAATGGCACCGAAATGGTGGATTATACGGATGAGAAAATTGGCAATGCGATTGGTGTAATTGCCTTGCAAATCCATTCTGGTGGAGGGATAAAAGTAAACTGGAGAAACATTAATATTATTGAGTTATAGTAAAGTTTCCATTCCCTTTTCAGATTAATTTATTTTGCGTATTTCTAATCAACGCTTGTTGATGATAGCTAACAATAAACCCCAACTTGTATGAAAAAAATAAGATATTCTCTGTTTTTTGTTTTTTTTTACTCATTTACATTATTTCCCTTTCTTTCCAATGCCCAGCAATCAGGTTTCACTTCGCCAGAAGAGTATTTTGGATTCAAACCTGGAGATGATAGGAAACTTTTCGATTACGAAGAGTTAATTGCTTATCTGCAAAAACTCGATGATGAATCACCCAAATTGAAATTAGAGGAAATTGGAAAATCTCCAATGGGTAAACCTATGTATATTGCCTTTTTATCATCAGAAGAAAACATTCAGAATCTTGAGCCATTAAAGAAAATTAATCATGAATTGGCTTTAAATCCGGATTTAAGTGAAGCAGATAGAGAGCAAATGTCAAAGAATGGGAGAGTATTTGTATTAGCAACTCTATCTATGCACTCGGGTGAAGTGGGGCCCTCTCAATCAGCTGCATTGGTAGCACACGATCTTGTTTCAACAACAAATAAGGAAACTGTTAACTGGCTCGATGATGTTGTGTATATGATGGTTCCATGCCACAACCCGGATGGTATGGATATGATAGTACACAATTATAGAAAAAATGTAGGAACGAAGTATGAAGGAGCTGCGTTACCAAGGGTATATCATAAGTATGTGGGACATGATAACAATCGTGATTTTGTGATTCTTTCGCAAGAAGATTCACGGGCCATTGCAAAAGTTTATAACCAGACATGGTTGCCACAGGTAATGGTCGAAAAACACCAAATGGGATCTACAGGTACCAGGTATTTTGTTCCACCGAATCATGATCCTATAGCTCAAAATATAGATGCAGGAATGTGGACATGGGTTGGGATTTTTGGTCAGAATATGTTTAATGACATGACCAATGAAGGCCTGGCAGGTGTTTCTCAACACTATATTTTTGATAATTATTGGCCAGGGTCAACCGAAACCTGCTTATGGAACAATGTAATTTCATTCTTGACTGAATGTGCAAGTTCCAGGGAAGCTACACCCATATATATTGAATCAAATGAACTGGCTGTTAGAGGAAAAGGGCTGTCAGAATATAAAAAGAGTATCAATATGCCATTACCATGGGAAGGTGGCTGGTGGCGATTGGGAGATATTGTTAAGTATGAGATATCTTCAACCATGTCGATAATTAAAACGGCCTCTTTGTATAAGGAGAAAATACTACTCTTTCGTAACGATATGTGTAGGAGGGAGATAGCTAAAGGAACTTCCGAGCCCCCTTATTATTACATCGTCCCCAGGAACCAGCATGATGAAAGTGAATTGGTAAACCTGGTAAACCTTGTAAGGGATCATGGAATTAAGGTTTATACTTTGAAGAATAATATCCAGATGGATGGAAGTATATTTCTTGAAGGAGACTTTGTTGTACCATTGGCTCAACCCTATCGAGCCTTGATAAAGGAAATTATGGAGGCACAGGAATATCCCGTAAGGCATTATACTCCAGGTGGTGATATAATTAAACCCTATGATATCACAAGTTGGTCATTGCCTCTGCACAGGCAGGTTAAGAGCTTTGAAATTAAGGTAAGAGATAGTGCATTGGAAGAAGCCCTTGATATCCTTACTGATGATCTTGATTATTCAGTTCCATTACCTGAATCCTTTTTTGCAGCAGTTTACAGTGTAAATGACAATGAAAGTTTTAAAGCAGCCTTCATTGCTATGGAAAATGGAATGAAACTTGAACGTTTGACAAAGGAAATGGTAATAGAAGGGAAAACTTTGCCAAAAGGAAGCTTTGTAATTTATAATAGTAGAAAGTCTAAGTCTGGTTGGGATAAAATATCCGAAGCTTTAAAAATAGAACCAGTATTTATTAAAGAAGAGAAGTCTTTGGAATCCACTCTGGTTAGGACTCCCAGAATTGCCCTGGTGGAAACATTTTTCCATGATATGGATGCAGGATGGGCCCGATTTGTATTTGACACCTACCACATAAAATATACAGTCTTGAATCCTGGGGATATACCAAATACTAATCTTTCCGAAAATTACGATATTATTATATTTGCTGATGATGCGAAATCTCAATTAATGACTGGTAAATCTGGTTCCTCTGGCTCGTATTACATGAGTAGTTATCATCCAGATTATGTGAAAGGAATGGAGAAAAAGGGATTGGGGAAATTAATGCTTTTTATTGAGAATGGAGGCTTGGTTCTTTCCTGGGGTAAGTCTACAGCACTTTTTGAAGGCATGCAAACCATTTCGAAAGGGGATGTAAAAGAAGAATTTCAATTTCCCGTTCGTGATATATCCAGTAACTTACAAAAAGATGGTTTATATGTGGCAGGATCTTTGTTGAAGATTAAATTGCTTAAAGATCATCCTTTAACAATGGGTTTACCTGATGAAATTGGTGTTTTTTCAAGAGGGAGACCTGTTTTTGCAACTTCTATTCCCAGGTTTGATATGGATCGCAGGGTAATAGGGAAATATGCTGATAAGAATGTACTCTTGAGCGGGTATATAGAGAAACCTGAGAAATTGGCCGATAGAAGTGCCATGGTTTGGCTTAAGAAAGGAAAAGGACAAATAGTTCTTTATGGATTTAGTCCGCAATTCAGGTCTTCTACCCAGGGCTCATTCAAATTATTGTTTAATGCTTTATTATTAAATCAATAGCAGAAAACCTAAAACACAAGATAACAAGTATAAGTAAAATGAAAAAACAAGAATTTGACTATTCGAAATGTCAATTGACCCTGCTGGTGACTCTACGGGTATTAATTGGCTGGCATTTTTTGTATGAAGGAGTCGTGAAATTAGCGAATCCAAATTGGTCCGCAGTTGGATTTCTTCTTGATTCTAAGTGGATTTTTGCAGGATTATTTCAGTCTATGGCTAGTAATCCTTCTGTTTTAAATACCGTTGACTTTTTAAATGTCTGGGGTTTAATTGGTATAGGCCTTGGTTTAATCCTTGGCTTTTTAACAAGGCCAGCTATTATTGGAGGGATCACTCTATTGGCTTTCTATTACATTTCCCATCCTCCTTTTGTAGGTATTACCTATGCTATGCCCTCTGAGGGATCATACTTGTGGGTAAATAAGAACCTGATTGAGCTTTTTGCACTTGCGGTATTATATGTATTTCCTACAAGCAAGATAATTGGAATTGACAGGTTTCTATTTAAAAAGTCAGCATGATTTTGTTTTTTAAATAGAATTAAAAGTTTTGTAAAGTCAAAAAATGGAAGAAAATGGAAAACGAGAATAAAAAAGAAAAGAATCAATCTGGAACAACACGAAGGGATGTTCTCAAAAGTTTAGCCACAGTTCCTGTTTTAGGAGCTTTTGCTTATGGTTATTACAAGAAGAAAAGGTATGACCACATGCTAAATACTCGATTATCGAAGGAACTTGGGATGGATGCCGAATCTACAAAAACTACTGCACCCATTTCTTCTGATTCTAAACAGATACGATTGGGAATAATTGGCTTTGGTATTCGTGGAACTCAGTTAATGAGAGCCGCTGGCTTTGTTCATCCCGAATGGATTGATAATGTTAGAGAAGCTGGTGAAAAAAACTCCGTAGATAAAAGATATGCAGAATATATGGCTCAGGAAAACCTGAATATAGTTGTAAATGGAGTTTGTGATATTTTTGATGTACATGCCGAAAAGAGCCTGGCTGCTGCTGCGAATGTTGAGAGAAATGGGACCGATTCACCAATACAACTTCAGGTGAAAAGATATAAGAATTATAAAGATTTATTGGCTGCTAGTGATATTGATGCGGTTATAATAGCATCACCTGACCATTGGCATGGCCCTATGACAATTGAAGCAGCTAGAAATGGGAAACATGTTTATTGTGAGAAACCAATGACATGGACCGTGCCGGAAACTTATGTGGTAAGAGAAGAGATCAGGAAGAATAATGTTGTTTTTCAACTTGGACACCAGGGGAGGCAGACAGAAAGTTATAATAAAGCCAAAGAAGCCATTCAAAAAAATCTATTAGGTAAAGTTTCTCTCATTGAGGTAACAACTAATCGCAATACGCCAAACGGTGCATGGGTTTACTCTATTAACCCAAAGGCAAGTCCGCAAAATATTGATTGGGAACAATTTATTGGTCAGGCTCCCTGGCATGACTTTAGCCTTGAAAGATTTTTCAGGTGGCGGTGCTGGTGGGACTATAGTACAGGCTTATCAGGTGATTTGCTTACGCATGAGTTTGATGCAATGAACCAGATATTGGATCTTGGAATTCCCAAGTATGCTACATCATCAGGTGGAGTATATTTCTTTAAAGATGGACGGACAGTGCCAGATGTTTTACAAACTACATTTGAATATCCAAACAAAGATCTTACTATGCTGTATAGTGCTTCATTAGCGAGCAGTAAAAATAGAGGGAAGGTAATTATGGGCCATGATGCAAATATGGAAATAGGGCAGACCTTAACTATTAATGCAGATAGAGATTCTACACGGTACGGTGAACAGATTAAAGAAAATATAATTGATCCTTCTCGTCCTATATATTCTTATATACCAGGAAGAAAGAATGTTGATGCTGTGACCTCTGCCACCGAGCAATACTTTGCTGGACGAGGATTACTTTACACATACAGGAATGGTAAGAGAGTTGATACAACCCACCTACACATAAGAGAATGGCTAGAAGTAATCAGGAACGGAGGCCAAACAAGCTGTAATATTGACCAGGGATTTGAAGAAGCTATGGCGGCCCATATGGGTACCATTGCCTACAAAGAAGGTAGAAGAGTAGAATGGGATCCTGGCAATGAAGAAATTATATAGAGTTCAAAAAAAATGGCAGGCTTAAAGCCTGCCATTTTTATTTTGTTAAATGAACTTTCAAATTCACAGACCTATTAAACAATAGGACCTGCTTTCATAACATCCGCAGAAACAAATTCACTGTACTGCTGGAAATCTTCTTTAAACATCTGTGCCAGTTGTTTGGCTTTTTTGTCATAGTCTCCCTTGTCCTTCCAGGTATTTCTAGGCATCAATATTTCTGATGGCACACCTGGACATGATTTAGGAACCTGAAGGCCAAAAATAGGATCTGTTTCAAACTCAACATTATCCAGTTTTCCATCTAAAGCACTATTCAGTAAAGCACGGGTATACTTGATTGAAATCCTTTCTCCCACTCCATAGGGTCCACCGGTCCAACCGGTATTTACCAGCCACGTTTCTGAATTATGTTCTTCAAGTTTCTTGCCAAGTAGTTTAGCATATACACTTGGATGCTGAGGCATAAATGGAGCTCCAAAACAGGTGCTAAATGTTGCCTGAGGTTCTGTAATTCCACGTTCAGTTCCAGCTACTTTTGCTGTATAACCCAAAAGGAAATGATACATTGCCTGGTCAGGTGTAAGTTTTGAAAGAGGGGGCAATACTCCAAAAGCATCTGCAGTAAGGAAAATTACATTCTTTGGATGCCCACCGCTTCCCTCGTCTACAATATTATCTAAATGCGTGATAGGGTAGGAGGCTCTGGTATTTTCTGTGAATGAAGCGTCATCTAAATTTGGCCTTCGAGAATATGAATCTATGGCGACATTTTCCAGGATAGTCCCAAACTTGCGTGTGGTCTCATATATAGCAGGTTCAGCTTCTTCTGAGAGTCTGATTACTTTGGCATAGCAGCCACCTTCAAAATTGAATACACCATCATCATCCCAACCATGTTCATCGTCTCCAATCAATGCCCTTTCTGAGTCAGCTGAAAGCGTAGTTTTTCCAGTACCTGAAAGACCAAAAAATAGAGCAGTATCACCATTTTTCCCAATATTTGCTGAACAATGCATGGGTAATATACCTCTATCTGGTAGGAGGAAATTCATAAGGGTAAAGGCTGATTTTTTTATTTCTCCAGCATAACTTGTACCTCCAATTAGTATTAATTTCTGAGAATAGTTAACCAGGATAAAGGCTTCAGAATTGGTGCCATCAAGTTCAGGAACTGCATGAAATTTGGGCAAATCAATAATAGTATATGCAGGAATGTGGTTTTTTAATTCCTCTTGATCTGTAATTCTTACAAACATATTTCTGACAAATAAGGAATGCCAGGCATATTCAGTTATAACCCGAAGCGGCAATCGATTATTTGGATCTGTACCAATGTAACAATCTTGTACAAAAACATCATCTCCTTGCAAATAAGCTTGTAGCCGATGCCAGATATTTTCGAATTTACTTTCTTCGAAAGGTCGGTTTACAGGTCCCCACCATATCTTATCTTCAGTACTCTTTTCTTTAACAATAAATTTGTCATTAGGTGATCGTCCGGTATAGGATCCGGTCCGCACCACCACGGGTCCCAAATGAGATAATAATCCTTCCCTTCGTTGTATAATTTGTTCATACAAACCTGCTGCCGTTAAGTTCCAGTAAATATTATTCAGGTTTTTCAAATTCAAATACTCAAGTCCATATTGACCTTCAAGGGCTCTTATCTGGCCCGGTCCTTGCTGTGTGAAATTTTCCATAATAATAAATTGTTTTTCTTTTTGGTTATTTGCCGAAAGTAATAAAAATATGTTTAAGAACATATGAAATTAGTCACTTTCCATAAAAAGATAACAAGAATGTCATTGAGAATTGCAAATATGGATATCTGCCCTTTTTGGGATAACAAATAAAATCACTAGACCTATTATGATATAACAAATTGTGATACCGATTAGTATCAATTTTGAATATCCAAATAATTGAGATAATGAATGAAAACTTTCAATTTGTTTTCCAAGAAGTAATTGGGTCAGAGCAAAGTTTTCAATAATAGCAAATATCCCTGCAAATAAGGGTAACCACCCCATAAAAGTGCCTAAGTTGGCAACTTTTAGAGTTGCATAGTTTCCATAAAGCCCCTCTGATAATTTAAAACAGACCAATGATAAAAAAAGAGCATAGAATAGAATGAAAACAAAGTCAAGCCCTAGAGACAACGCAACATGCATTTTATTAGTTGAATCCCATGATGCTAATATGGAGACCGAGCTATCAAGATCTTCAGATAATTCGAAAGTGATGATTCCAAAAGGCGCACAAGTGTTAATTAGAGGCTGGTTAATCTTAAATAAGGTAATCAATAAAATAAGGGTGACTAAGCCAGAAATGAAGAAGATTGATCTACGATTCTTTTTTGGCAGAAATTGAAAAGGATCAGCAAATCTCATGATTTTTGTAGATAAGAATTCCAGATAATATTTAATAATCCAAAATAAATAATGAAGTCTCTAATCTCTTAAAAAAAGGTAATGTGATATTTGTTGCATGGCACATGTTAAATAGCACTATAGAGAATAATATTTGTTAATTGGAAATCATATTTTCTCTTTATCGAAAAGATTTTTACTATTGCACTAAATGTGAAATACAAGGCTATATTTTGCTGTAAATATCTCAAAATTTATTATAATTACATTTACAATTCGAAATCTATAATTAAAACAAAATCATTATGACAACTCGTAGAGATTTTATTAAAACATCTTCAATTATGGCAGCTGGTAGCGTGGTACTTCCCCTAAGTTCATTCGTTTCTGAAAAAAGTGCTCCTTATGGACTAATTTTGTATACTGTTAGAGATGATATGAAAAAAGATCCTATGGGAACACTTGAAAAAGTTGCATCCATTGGTTATGAGGTTGTTGAAGCTGCAGGCTATTCAAACAGGGAGTTTTATGGTATGAAACCGGCAAAGTTTAAAGAAGCTGTTGAGTCTTTTGGCATGAAGCTTTTGAGCAGTCATAATGGGGTTACGGAAGAAAATGTAAAAGAAATTGCTGAGGATGCCGCCGAAGCTGGTTTAAAATATGTTGTGAAGCCTTCTATGTCACATGATGGTATAGATGACTTCAAGCGGGGCGCTGAAATGTATAATAAATTTGGGGAGATATTTAATGATGCTGGGATTCGCTTCGGGTATCATAACCATTCTTTTGAATTTGAGAAAATTGATGATGTAATACCTTATGATATTCTTCTTCAGGAAACAGATCCTACACTTGTTACAATGGAGCTAGATTTATATTGGATCGTTAAGGGTGGCCATGATCCTTGGGAATATTTTGAAAAATTCCCAGGAAGATTTGAATTGTGGCATGTGAAAGATATGAAGGAATCAGGGAAACAATATGAAACTGAAGTCGGGAATGGGATCATTGATTTTAAGAAAATTTTCTTCATGAAAAAATTGGCTGGATTGAAGAATTATTTTGTTGAAGAAGATAACTGTCGTGATTTTTCAACTTTTGAAAGTATCCAAATTAGTCTTGACTATATAAAGAAAATGAAGTTTTAGTAGTCAGGGGAATTTAAGATTATTTTTTCGGGAATTGTTCTAATTTATCTTCCTGCTTTATGACGGCCTGGATTTCTTTGTAATATTTCAACGGGCAGAGCCAGACTTTTACTGAGTCTTTCAGCTTCCACCTTTGCATCATCTAAGCTCTTGCAATGCATGAGAGGGATCCCGGCTTTTTTATTTTTATCAACTAACAAAATTCTATACCCCTTCTTTTTTGTATCTAACTGGCGATTACTTCGACTAAAAGTAGAATAGCTAATATTTGATCTGGAAATTTGTATTCCTGTGAAAGATTCCAGTTCAAGCCATTTTCCAGATTTGAGTAATCCGAAATGGCTGATATAGTGTTTAATCCTTTTCTTATCAGTATCAATAATAGTGCCCGATGTGGTGAAGGCGGTGTATCCTCCAATAACAAGAAGAATTAGGGCTGTAGGGTAATAAAAAGAACTTATTAATCCAACAGTCATTAAAATATAGCCTGCAAATACACCAGACGGACCAAAAACTTTATCAATTTTGTTATTAATTATCATTGTACAATTGGTTTTATTCTATAATCGCAAGTTCTTTTAGTCTTCTAATTAAATTGATATATGATTTAGAATAACTGATTAATATCACTCACTAAAATACAACTAAATGAAAACTAAAAGGTAATAGAACCATTTGTTGTTTATAGCTAGCTTGATAAGGATATTTATTTTGGGCAAAGTTATGAATTAAAAGAATTGTAAAATATCAATTTATTAAAATAAAAAATTTGCTATATTAGGAGGTTCAATTTTATTTGATATTTATCCAGAACCAATCATATCTTAAAACCAAATTATTATGAGTAAAGAAAAAGAATCAAAGTCAATTTCCCGCAGAAATTTTGTTGGAAGAAGTGCAGCTGCAGCAGCTGGATTTACAGTCCTTCCCTCATTTGTTGTTAGTGGCCTGGGGCACAAAGCTCCAAGTGACAAATTAAATATTGCAGGTATTGGAATTGGCGGAATGGGAGCTGGCAATCTCGGGAAGATGGAAACAGAAAATATTGTTGCCCTTTGCGATGTTGACTGGGCATATTCTGACCGAGTATTTAAGAAATATTCTAAAGCTAAAAAATACAAAGACTTTAGGAAGATGTATGATGAAATGGGTAGTTCAATCGATGCTGTTGTGGTTGCAACTGCAGATCATACTCATGCAGTTGTTGCTGCCCAGGCTATGGCAATGGGTAAACATGCATATGTTCAGAAGCCTTTAACCCATACAGTTTATGAGTCTCGTTTGCTGACACATCTGGCCAAGAAAAACAAGGTAGCTACCTCCATGGGGAACCAGGGTTCTTCTGGCGAAGGTGTTAACCTGACTGCTGAATGGATTGCCAATGGAGAAATTGGTGAAATAACAAAGGTTGAGGCCTTTACTGATAGGCCAATCTGGCCACAAGGCTTGAATAAACCTGAAGAAGAGATGACACCGCCTGATACACTTGATTGGGACCTCTTTATTGGCCCGGCAAAGTCAAGACCTTACAATGAGGCTTATCATCCCTGGGCATGGCGTGGCTGGTGGGACTTTGGAACAGGAGCATTAGGAGATATGGCTTGCCATATTCTTCACCCGGTATTTGTTGGTTTAAATTTAGGTTATCCAACAAAAGCTCAGGGTAGCTCAACTTTATTGTTAACTGATTGTGCTCCAACTGCACAAATGGTGAATTTAACTTTCCCAAAGCGTGAGAAAACAAAAAATATGAAGATTGACTTACCAGAGGTTAAAGTTACCTGGTACGATGGTGGTTTACAGCCTAAAAGACCTGATGGATGGCCAGCTGGTAAAAATATGAATGATGCAGGTGGTGGAGTAATTTTCCATGGTACCAAAGACAAACTAATCTGTGGTTGCTATGGTAAAGATCCCTGGTTGTTATCAGGCCGTGAACCCAATCCACCTAAATTCAGACGTCGTGTTGAAACTTCACATGAGCAAGATTGGATTAGGGCATGTAAGGAAAGTGCAGGAAACCGTGTGCCAACAGCTTCCGATTTTAAAGAGGCCGGTCCATTTAACGAAATGGTTGTAATGGGTGTTTTAGCTGTTCGACTACAAGCTTTGAACAAGGAACTTCAGTGGGATGGTAAGAATATGAACTTTACCAATATTACCGATAATGAGGCCTTTAAAATAGTTGTTAATGATGGTTATACTATTCATAATGGTCACCCAAGTTTCAAAAAAACCTGGACTGATGAAATCAATGCAAAGGAATTTGCAACTGAATTGATTAAGCATAATTATAGAGACGGGTATACTCTACCAAATATGTAATCAATAACCATATTATTTTAAATTTAAATAGATTATTCAATTATGAGACTAAATAAGTTAATTGTACTAACAGGCCTTGCTGCATTGTCATTGCTTGTAGGCTGTAATTCAAATTCAAATAAATCAAGTGAAGATAACGAAGATACTCTTGACACACTCGAGGCTGATGCTTGGATTGTAATGTTTGATGGAAAAACTTCAGATGGTTGGCGAGGATATGCAAAAGAAACTTTTCCCGCCGCATGGGTAATTGAGGACGGGGTTTTACATATTCAGGGTTCTGGCCGTGGAGAAGCGGGTGCTGTGGAAGGTGGAGATATTCTTTACGATAGAAAATTCGGCAATTTCCACTTTACTTTTGAATGGAAAATTGCTGAAGGGGCCAATTCCGGTATTTTCTACCTGGGACAGGAAAGTGATGATTATGATGCTATTTGGAAAACAGCTCCTGAATATCAGGTGTTGGATAATGAAAGGCATATCGATGCCGGACTTGGTAAGGATGGAAATAGGCAATCAGCATCCTTATACGATATTTATCCAGCCATTCCACAAAATGCCAATCCCCCTGGGGAATGGAATACAGGTGAGATAATGGTATACAACGGAACAGTAATTCACAAGCAAAATGGTGAAACTGTTGTTGAATACCACCTCTGGACTCCAAAGTGGTATGAAGATGTTGCTGTAAGTAAGTTTCCGGAACTCAATGAAAATTGGGCTGAAGTTGCTAAAGAAGGATATATAGGTTTGCAGGACCATGGCGATGATGTATGGTTCAGAAATCTAAAGATTAAGGAACTTTAGTGGACTCATTAAATAAAAATTAATGTATAGAATGGAAAGGTTGTTTAGCCTTTCCATTTTTTTTAATAATAAATTATAGAAAAATGAAATTAAAAAGAAGAGAATTTATCAAAAATGCAGGAATAGGAGCAGCTGGAATAGTGGTTGCTCCATCCTTACTGAATGCATGTGGTTCCAGTGACAAATTATTTTTCAAAATTTCTCTGGCTCAGTGGTCACTTCACAGATCGTTTTTTGGGGGTAGGCCGGATTGGCAGGAATTTGCTCAAAAATTAAATACCAATCCCGGTGCTTTAATAAAGGGTAATCTGGATCCACTCGATTTTCCGGTAATAGCGAAGCGCGATTATGGAATCGATGCAGTTGAATATGTTAATACATTCTATTTCGATAAAGCGAAAGACAAAGAGTATTTAAAAGAGTTAAAAAATCGATGTGATAGCGAGGGAGTAAGCAGTCAGCTTATTATGTGTGACGCATTGGGTAACCTGGGTGACCCAGATGATGATACCAGAATGCAGGTTGTTGAGAATCACTATCAATGGGTAGAAGCTGCTAAGTTTCTTGGTTGTCATTCAATTCGTGTAAATGCAGCAAGTGACTATAGCTTAAGCTGGGATGAACAAATGAAACTGGCCTCCGATGGATTAAGGAAACTCTCTGAGTTTGGTGCTAAAAATAAAATAAATATAATTGTTGAGAACCATGGAGGAATATCCAGTAATGCTGAATGGCTGTCTGGAGTAATGGAAACAGTTGGAATGAAAAACTGTGGTACCCTTCCTGACTTTGGAAATTTTAGAATCAGTCCGGATGAGGAGTATGATAGGTATAAAGGCATGGAAGAATTGATGCCATATGCCAAAGGTGTTAGTGCCAAATCTCACGAATTTAATAGTGAAGGAGACGAGGTAAATACAGATTTCTACAAAGTGCTTAAGATTGTTAAGGATGCAGGTTTTAAAGGATATATTGGAATTGAATATGAAGGAAGCACCTTGAGTGAATCAGATGGAATTAAAGCCACAAAACTCTTGCTTGAAAAAGCCGGGGCAACAGTATAGAAAATGTTTATTTATTAATAATTGTAGGAGGTTCATATCAAAAGATATGGATCTTCTTATTTTAGGCCATTCTGAGTATAAAATCTGGTTGTTGGGTAAGCCAGATTAATATCAGTGTTTTGTTCAAATTCCACTAAAATGGTTTCCCATATCTCCTGTTCAATTTTCCTCCTCTGGCGAGGGTTTACCAAGAATCGGATTGTAAGAAGAACACCGCTGTCTCGAACGGTAGTGTAAACTATTGGACTGAGCTTCCCATAAAATACAAGGTATTTCTCGGCTGCTTTTCGCACTTGCTTTTCGGCATCCTCTGTTAGGTGCAAAGCTTTTTCATTAACGATTCTATCAAGAATTTTTTTCGTTTTTTGCCAATCACTTTCAAACGTAATTAGGACAGGAATTTCATGCCAGATATATTCAAATCCAATACTATAGTTGGCGAGTGGGTCTCGCAGAACCTTACTATTTGGTATATGTATTATCCTGCCAGAACTCTGGTCGGCGTCTACCCAGTTACCAATTTCAATAATGCTGAATTGAAATAGCCGTATATCGATTACATCACCAGCTGTTTCATTAATTTGGATGCGGTCACCTATTTTAAACGGTTTCCTCCAAAGGATGAAGAACCAACCAGTAATATTTGCAATGGTATCATGCATGGCAATGGCAAGTCCGGCACTGGCAAGTCCAAGAAAAGTTGTTATTGAGCCTATCCCTCTGATCCAAACAGGTACAATAAGGAAAATCAAAATTATTGAATAAGTGTACAGAACTGCGCGGCGAAAATAATATGCCTGTTTCGGTTCCAGGCCTTTCTTTTTAATGAAGTAGCTGGCAATAGCCCTCAACACGGTTAGAACAATGAAAATGGTGAGTGTAAGGATTATTTTTTGAAAGAGCTCGGGCTTAATATTCAAAAACTCACTTATCGTATCCATGGTATATTTGAAAGGGTTAGAACAAATTTTTAATTTTCTTTTCCATTCGTATTACCAAACCACTCATTGACTTTCTCTTCAGCTTTATTTAAATGGCTTTTATCAATACAAACTAATATCGAAGCCATAGCCGTTGCAATGGCTCCTGCATCATCAGCATATCCAGCAAAGGGAGTAAAATCAGGAATGGCATCCAGGGGAAAGATTAAGTAACCAAGTGCAGCCACCACTACTCCCTTAGCCCATTTCGGTGTTTTGGGATCTATCCCTACATAGTACAAGGTTAGAGCCTTATGAACACTAACCTGGCCAATTTGCAGAGCGTATTTTTTTACCTTTTCCCAAAAATTCTTTTCTGAGTAATGTTTTGAATAATTTTCGTTCATTCCAGGATGTAATCAATTAAGCTGTGAGAGTTATAAATTAAAATTTCAAGAGTCAATGACTCCGGATTCGGCCATGGTCCTTTCCCATAATTTTAAGGATAAGGGTTTTGCTAATTTCAATAAAAAAAAGTGAATATGCAATTCTATGAGTTATAAACTATTGAAAGAGCAGGAAGTTGGTTGTTTTTGTTTTGTTTGAAAGATTATTATGAACTAAAGCCGCATTTCTGCGGCTTTAACACTAGATTGGTGTAAGTAAAATATAATTGCAGCTCCAAGACTAGTTTAATTCTGCTGACTTATTTTTAATTATTTTATAAATTGCTTTTCAAGCAAATTATCTTCCTCGAAGCTGATATAGTAAGTCCGGTTATCATATCCATCCTTCTTAGTTGGTGTAAATATCTCAGAATTAGAATAAACCTGTTCCATTATTATCTTCTCAGGTTCGCTTACAACCGCTTCATCTTTATTATGTAAAAATGTTGACAAAAAGAAGAATAACATGAATATTGTACCGGTGGATGTTAATATATTTATTTTCATGATTATTTCTAATTAAAGTAAAGTTCCAACAAAGTAATTTCAAAAATACCAGGGGTTAAATATGTGGGTTTTCAGAATAATGTTGTCTTAATTTACAGGGGATTGTATAAGACATTCACTTATTCATGAAGTATAAATCAATAAATGGACCAAAATAAGTAATGTGCAGATTATTAGACTTATATATCGAATTAGAGTACTCGTGGAGTGTTGAGAATCTGTACGTTTTTGGTACGATTAATGTTCATTATCGTACAAACGGATATGGATTGGTTATTTCCCTATAATAATATTTTAGATAGAGTCATTTTAGATTTTATATCAGGATTCACTAGAATTATTGTTCGTTTTTTATTCAAGAAGGGCCCCAATATGTGCTTCCACTCCTAATGCCAAACCTTCGGGGTTATATCCTCCTTCCAAAACTGAAATTATCCTTGATTCAGAATAGGTAGTTGCAAGCGATTTTATCATTTTGGTTAAGTTTATAAAACCTGAATCAGTAATTTCAAAGTCACCAAGAAAATCTCCTTTTCTACTGTCAAACCCGGCAGAAATAAAAACTAGATCAGGCTTGAAGTTTTCGGCTCTTGGAAGCAGTTTAGTTTCAAAAGCCGTAAGGATATCTTTGTCACTTGCATAAGAGGGGAGGGGGACATTTATGTTATAACCCATTCCTTCGCCTTCTCCATTCCTTTCTACAAATCCAGTCATAGGGAATGAATAAAGGCTGTGGGTTGAGAAAAATAAAACTGATGGATCGGAATAAAAGGCCCATTCTGTGCCATTTCCATGATGGAAATCCCAATCTACTATCATAATTTTCTCTAATCCATACTTGCTTTGAGCATACTTCGCGCCAATGGCAACATTTGAGTAAAAACAAAAACCAAATTCACCACCTGTTGTGGCATGATGACCAGGCGGTCGAAGGGCACAAAATGCATTTTTTACTGTTCCATTCATAACTTTATCAATAGCAGTCAATACGCCTGAAACAGCCAACTGGCAAATTGTTGGATCAAAGGCCATTTCTTCAACCCGAGATATGTGTGAATCAGAGTGAACTTGTTGAATATATTTTAGAGCTTCATTTTCAGGTTTAATATGGTAGATTTCCTGATCAAGGCCGGTATCCTTTAACCTTTTTAATATTGCCTTTAATCGGCCAGGTGATTCGGGATGACCTTCATGTAGCATATGATGTAAGTAGGTTTCATCATAAATAAAACCTGTAGTGTTTGTGTCCATATTTAATTACATGTTCAATGTTGATAATACAAATTTAGCCTTAGAATACTTATTTAATTTTACTTTGAAATACCTCTTTTGTATCAACATTCATCAGGCTAAGCCTTTTTTTCCATCCTGCACCTGTGTCCATTAACCATACTTCACAGGAATTTATTGGGGTGTCTGATCCGAAGTTTTGGGTAGGCGTATGTCCTACATAAACTTCCTCAAATTCTGTTATGGAGGAATTTTTCTTTTTCTTTTTTTTGTGCATAGCTTTTGCCACAAGACTTCTATCCCATAGAAATACTTTTTCATCCTGATCTTCAATGGGCCTGTCGCTTAGTATTCCTCCATGCACAAATAATTTATTGTTGTCAATAAAGTAGCTATGTGCTGTTTTGAGTAATTTTAAATGTGTGTCTGACAGCCCATTGGGGAAGCTACTAACGGTTTCCGCACCACCCTGCGACATCCAGATATCAGGGATAATTCCAGATTCAGCCCATTTTATTGCCCAAAGGTCATGATTACCAAGTACATAAATTAGATTTTTGACTTTTAATAGATAGTCGATAGCTTTTTTAACATTTGATCCCCTGTCACAAACATCACCCAGGCAAATTAGCCTATCATTCTTAAGATCAAAACCTGCCTTTTTCATGCATTTTTTCAGAGGTTTATAGGCTCCGTGAATATCACCAACAACAAAGGTTCTCATGGCATCAGATATTTCTGTTAAGTTCAGATGAGACATAATCCATCGCCTCGGTTAACCAGTCCTGCATTTTCTTAAAATGACTGCCTTGCCAGTAGATTTGACCACAATTTTTACATTGGTAGAATTCTTTATAGTATTTTCGGGTTCGAAGTTCAAGATTCTTTGAGATTAGTTTTTTCTCTACTGAAATTATTTTACCGTTACAAATACTACATCTTAGCCATGGGTTTAGAGCAGATTTCTCAATTTTGAATTGCAGGGATACTTCTTTAAACTGTTCTTCAGGAATTTGAGATCGAAGCCAGTATCCATATTTTATTTTTTTATGTTTCAATAGTCCGATATCTCTTGTTAGTACTATTCTTTCATCCCTGGCACCAATATCAGCAATTTCATTGTCATCCATATTTGGAAAAATCAAGCTATCAAAACCTGCAAACCTAAGAAATTTGGCAAGCTTCCCCAGGTGAACATCAAGGATGAAATGTAAAGATTTATAAGGTTTTATATTGATGAGCTTAATAGATTGAACATCGAGGTTATAGAAGAAAGGGAATACGGAAATTTGTGAATTCGGTTTTAAAGAAGAATCAAATGCAATTGGGGTTTGTTCCAGTAGAATAAGTTGAACCTCAGGGTGGGGAATGCCGATAGCCTCAATTGCATCTTTAATATTGGGTTTACCCTTAAACTGATACCTAATAGTTTTGTGCCTCAGTTTTTTGGGCAGGAAGTCGTTTAAAGATCCATAAAACCGGAGGCTTGCTGAGTTGTATTGATCATTTCCATGAAACATAAAAGAGTGTTTTTAGAAAGACATACTCGACAAATCATTTATTAAAAAACATTATAGTTTACATCACAATTGATAAGATGATAACATGCCAATTTATGAGCATTACTTGTAAGTCAAAGAAGATAAGTTAGTTCGGTTGAGGATTCCCTTTTAATCCAATAGAATCTGCAACCTCCCTCATTCCCATAATAGTATCTGTAATCACTTCAGAGATTTCCATGTCTAACATTAAAGCTCCTTTTTCAATTATACTTCTGTCTATACCAGCAGCAAATCTTTTATCCTTCCACTTCTTTTTAACAGATTTGGCTTTCATATCTAATATACTTTTTGAGGGACGTACCAGGGCACTGGTAACAACAAGCCCGGTTAATTCGTCGATTGTAAAAAGTACTTTTTCAAGCAAACTTTCTGGTTTAACATCTGTTACAACTTCCCAGCCATGACTAATAACTGCTCGGACATATTCCTCTGGCCACCCTTCCTCATTGAGAATTTCTTCTGTTTTTTTACAATGCAACTCGGGATATTTCTCATAATCCAGGTCGTGTATCAAACCAATTATTCCCCATTTTTCTTCATCTTCATTATATTTTCTGGCCATATATCTCATAACTGCCTCTACAGCCAGTGCATGCTTCGTGAGGCTTTCAGATTCATTATATTTTTTAAAAAGGCTCCATGCTTCCTCTCTTGTTGGTATATTATTCATTTGATTTATTTAAAATAGTAATGCAATATTTTCTTCAACTTTATGGAAATAATGTCTGTTCTCATTAATTATTGTCGATAGCTACAGAAAAAGCAGCTTGAGCATGAATACCTGTTGAATCAAATATGGGTAAACTGGTATCTTCCTGCTTTATTAATAGTGGAATTTCAGTACATCCAAGAATTATACCTTCAGCACCTTTAGCTTTTAGATTTTCTATAATTTTCAGATATCGGAGTTTAGATTCAGGAAGAATTAATCCTTGAATTAATTCATTATAGATCACCCTATGAATTAACTCCCTCTCTTCTTGTGAGGGTATTAAACATGAAATGTCATGTTTTTCTTTTAACCGGCCAGAAAAGAAATCTTTTTCCATAGTAAAACGAGTGCCCAGTAATCCAACTGTTTTAATCCCTCTACTATTGATATCTGAAGCCACAGCATCAACAATGTGAATAAGTGGGATTCCGATTTCAGACTCGATTTTATCTGCCACAATGTGCATTGTATTTGTGCAAATCATCAGGATTTGGGCTCCGGATAATTCTAGATTTTTTGCTGCATCTATTAATAATTCAGCTAGTTCTTGCCATTTCCCCTGGTGTTGTAAGTCATCTATTATTTTAAAGTTAAAAGAATGAATTATGCAGGGGCATGAATTGCTTCCACCAAATTGAGCATGGGTAAGCTTATTTAAAATATTATAATATTCTCTGGTCGATTCCCAGCTCATTCCTCCAAGTAAACCAATTGTTTTCATGACTTAAATTTAGTAATAGTAATTTGGATTAATTCGGAATTGAGAAAGTTTGGCCCTAATCTAAGGTTTGGAATAGATCTTAGTCAATACTAAGATTTGTAATCTTCGATGTTACCTTATAATTGTATTCTGAATATTCATACAGGGGCATACGGTCTTCGGTTTCACCCATCGAATAACCATAAATTGATTGATATTCCTTTATAGATTCACCCATATCTTTAAGCTGCCTGAGGTATTGAGTTATTGACTTTGATTCTATTACCACAACTTTGCCCATCTTTTCAATAATAGGACTATGATTCCGGTTTAAGTCGTGTTCAAATTCCAGTATCCTTCTTCCATCATCTGTTAATCCTATAACCCTGAAAGTAAGACTTTTTCCTACTCCAGGCATATTGAGTACATTTCGATCAGTAGCAAGAAATGGCAATCCATGTTGTTTTCGAACCTTAATGATCTCCTTTACCATGTTTTCTTCATTAAATAAAAGTCGTTGAATTTCAGGAAACATTGCATTTGGGATGTTACCCATACTCTTTTCTTCAACCTGTTCCTGAACCGATCTTGCTATAGGAGTGAAATTAAACTTATTTTCGCGGTGGCCTTTAACCTGGAATGTATAGTAGGTTAAAATACCGATATCATTTAATACTTTTCTTAAAGTAGATGTATGACCTCTTCTTGATGCAGCGGTTGTAAAAACAACCTGGTTGGTAACCATCCAACCTGATGATATAAGTTTTTGAATGGCCTGCTTTGTGTCAGGAGTGATTTCAAGCGCTGAAACAAAATGAGTCTGAATGATGAACTGCTTTAATCCAATTTTTGATGCTTTTTGCTTGAATTCTTTGAGTATTTTAATAAGGGTTGGTGTAAATCTTTGGGGAAGATATACAGGTAGTCTTGTTCCCAATCGAACTCGGACCATTTCAGCATATTTTTCTCCCTCCGGCCTATTTTTATTATCTTTAATCTTGTCTAGTGCCATATCATATACATGATCAAGGATAATTTTAATGGAAGTATCCGAACTCATAAAGGCATCACCACCTGTAATTAGAATATCTCTTAGTTGGGAATCATTTCTGAAATAATCCATTACCATCTGCAGATAGTTAGTCCAGCTAATGTGTGGTTCTAACTTCTTCAGGTTAAAGTTGAAATTGCCTGATTGAAAATCATACATTCGCTGACAGGAGACACAGAGGCCCCCACACGATCTTCCCATTGTTTTTGGGATAAAAATGGCAGCTTCAGGATATCTACGGTGTAAACTATTACCCTCAGGCAAAATCCATCCTGCTGCGTTTGGAAGATTTGGTCGAACAACATCCTCTTTTTCCCAGGCAATTATTTGACCAAATTCTTCGATAAGTTCCTCGTTTACAAATATATAATCTCTAATTGTTTGATCAGAATTTTGTTTGTAGTCAGGATGTTCAGTATTAATTAAAGATAGGTAATATGGATTGATGAAAAATGGTATCCCTGTTTTTTCAGCGGATTTTAGGGTTGCCAGAGTTTTTGCATTCAATGTGTTACTTAGGAATTCATTCAATTCATCAGCACTGCGAATTGCCATTTTAAGATGAAAAGTATGATCTTTCCACCAATCATTTACCAGTTCTATTTTCTCCTTTAATGAATGTTCCTCTTTAAATTTGAACTTTTTGCTTTTAATCTGTCCTTCATCAATTTTATGAACAATAATCTGAATTATCCGATTCCGATTTCTTTCCCTCATTGCAACTATTTCATTGTCAAGCCCAGTGGAAAATCTAGATATCCATTCAGTAGTCTTGTCAGAACTCGGTTTGGTTCTTAAATGCTTACCAGATAACTGTCGAAATAAATGGAGCATATCATCAAAAAAGTCAGGTGTGCCTTGTCCATTTCCGGTCTTGATGGCAAGCCACAAGGTTCTCAATGGATTATTTATTGCTACTTTCCCTCCTAAATTCATATCCTCATATCCTTCTCCAGCATGCTTTATATAATCCAATATCCTAATAGCAGCAAAATCTTTCCACCTGAGTTTATTGTAGACTTCTCTTCCTTTAAGTGTATTTTTATAATACTTAACAGCAATTGGGTTTTTTGCTAGTATATTTTGGGCGACTTTTTCAAGTTCGTTTAAAAGGAATTGCTCTTTGTCACAATCTATGAATATTTGACCAATTTCAATATTTTCAATTAAGATTTTATTGAGTATTTGTCTTGAATAAGTATTTAAGGCACTATTTGGTTCTACACGATACATATTTACACATTGAAGTTTTAAACTTTAAAATGAGGTTGTTTTTTTGGCGAGGATGTTAAATATAATAAAAATTTGCCAATAATGCTAATTTTTTGTGGTAAGAAACTGAAGCTTATTAAGGAAAAATGAATGTTATAGTCTATTTTTGAGAGGATTATCCCTTTGTTTATATTTATAATATATACCCTTTGGTAAATATTCCAATTCGATAATATCCAGGGATAAAAAATTGATGAGCAATATTTCTGTTTGAGATCTTGTGGATTTAGTAATTCGTCTAAGTTTCGAAAAATTAATTATTTGGTGCTCATCCAAATGTTTCAAAAATGATTTTTCCTTCTCTGTCATCTCGAGAAAGGTTCCCCTTTTTCTATTTTTCCGGGCCCAGCTTTTTATCAATATTCGATTCGCTATGAAATTTTCATCCTCTTTCCTGATCCATGCTTTCCAATGTCCTGAATCATCTTTTGCATATACGGGGCGCTCCTTGGCTTTTTGAACTATCACTTCAAGAACTGTTTTGCTGGATATTTCCCATGAGTCAATTTTTAAAGGAATAGGTGGTTTGCAAAATAGTTCAGCTGCCCCCTTTACCATATATACTTCCTCCTCTGAACGGACACCTGAAATTTTTCCATTGTCCTTTATGCCAACCAATAGTTTACCCCCATCGGTGTTGGAAAAGGCCGAAAGTGTTCGGGCAATTTTTTTTGAGTTGCTTATTTCAAACTTAAAATCCAGCTCCTGATGCTCACCCTGTTTTATAAGTTCCTTGATATACCTTGACATGCTTTAAATAAACTAGGTTCTAAGATAATGAATAATAAGTATTACTCCTTAAGAGGTGATTTTTTGGTGAAGGATACTTGAATCTAGATTATATTTTCTCCATTCACCGACTTTTTTCTGTTGTTTACCGATTTTGTATTTTGGTTTATACCTTCCTGCTATATTTTTGGAGATAGAATAATAGTCCGTTTTATTTCTACAATTCTTATTAAAATTTAATCTATGGAAACCTATAATAAACGCGAAAGAGTCCAAAGTCAAGCAGCCATGGGAATATTGCTTGTTATTGTTGGGTTTATATTATTGGCCCTAAATTTTCATTGGATACCCTCTGGAATAAAGTCCTGGCTTATTTCATGGCAAATGTTACTAATTGTCCTGGGTATTATTATTGTTGCAACAAAGGAGGATAAAACTGGAGGACTTATTTTACTTTTTATAGGTGGATTTTTTCTGGCCAGGGAGCATTTCTTTGAATTCTATGAATTTAAGAAGTGGTTTTTTCCTTCCTTGATTATATTTATCGGCCTTATATTTCTTCTAAAACCACCTGAAAAACGAAGAATTAGATCCAAGAGGTACTTCGAGAACAAAAAATAGTAGAATCAATAGAAACCAAATAATTATTTATTATGAATACACAAAATAGAAATAGTAGAGCAATACTGGGTCTTATCCTTATTGCAGTAGGAGCAGTATTAATTGCAGTAAATCTGGGTTGGATTCCTCATTCACTACGTGCCTGGATTATATCATGGCAGATGTTATTAATAGTAATTGGACTATTACTTATGGCAACTAAGGCAAACAAGGGTCCAGGGATTATTCTGATTTTAATTGGAGGCTTTTTTATTGCTATTGATTATTTTGACAATATATATTACATGCATAAGTTGTTCTGGCCTTTGCTAATTATTTTTGTAGGGATCATGTTTTTGTTCAGAGGAAAGAAGGGCCATATTATTGGTCAGTCAGATATAATAGCAGATGATGAAACCATTGATGATATTTCCATTTTTGGCGGAGGAAACAAAGTTATTACCGCTAAAAATTTTAAAGGAGGTAAAATTACCTCAATTTTTGGAGGATCTACTTTGGATTTTTCACAGGCAAATCTGGCGAATGGAATTAGTGAAATAGATATTGTATCCTTATTTGGGGGTTCAAAATTAATTGTTCCAAGAGACTGGGATATACATCTTGAGGTTACTGCTATTTTTGGCGGCTACGCTGACAAAAGAATCGTAGATCCTATTATTGTTCATAATCCTTCCAAGAAGCTTATGATTAAAGGTTTTGCCATATTTGGAGGGGGGGAATTGAATTATCTGTAGGCTACTTATTTAAAAAATGCTGCATCCATATTTTAAAAACTACAAAAGTACAATACTGTACTTTACTCCCTGGATTGTGCTTGCGATGGGCCAGGCATATTTAATGGCTGAATTTTATGGCTTTTCAATTGAATATTCTATAAAAGACAGCCTTTTTAATTTTGGTTTATACTCTATAATTGGATTGGGCCTGTGGTATCCCGTACAGTTTATTTATTTATCTGATTCGAATCAATTATCAAAACTGGTCAACTTCCTTGGTCTAGGTGCTGGAACTGTTGCCTTGTGGGTAGCTGGAGGATATTTAGTTCTCATAAATCTTTATCCAGAGAGTGTTGAGTATATAAAAGCTTCCATTCCAGTTAAAGTTGTAGCTGGCATCTTTATTTTTTTAATTCTTACGCTCATTTATTACCTTATAATTTATTTTTTAAATCTAGAGGAACGTCGCATTGCAGAAGCGGAGTTAAGAGCATTGGTTAAGGATGCTGAACTCAATCTATTGAAGTATAAATTAAATCCACATTTTCTTTTTAATAGCTTAAACTCTATAAGTTCTCTTACTATGTCTGCTCCGGATAAGGCACAGGATATGATCATTAAGCTTTCTGATTATCTGCGTTATTCATTGGACTCAGATAAGCAACAACTACGGTCATTAACCGATGAACTTGATAATGTAAATCGATATTTAGCCATTGAGAAAATCCGGTTTGGAAAAAGATTGATTTTCAAGGAAGTTAAAGATGAAAAATGTTTAATGCAGAAGGTGCCTGGTATGATTTTACAACCTCTTGTTGAGAATGCCATTAAACATGGTGTGCATGAAAGTATCGAACCCATCTACCTGGAAATTAAGTGTACAGAGAATGTGAATTTCATATTTATTTCAATTATGAATAATTTTGATCCTGAAAGTACAAGCAAAAAAGGAACCGGAACAGGATTGAAAAACGTCAGAAAACGTTTACTGGCAATTTATAATCGTGATGATCTTCTTGATATTATTCAAAATGATTTTAATTTTGAGGTAAAACTGAAAATACCAAAAATCATCGATTTCAATAATATTCTAAAAGAAGAGGGAAGGAATGACGAAGAAAGTCACCGCAATAATAGTAGAAGATGAAGAGCTTGCTCGCGATATCATAAAAAACTATCTGAAAGATTTTTCAAGAATTGAATTGTTAGGAGAATATCCTGATGGATACTCAGGGGTTCAGGCTATTAATAAAATGAAACCAGATCTTATCCTGTTGGATATAAAAGTGCCCAGAATATCAGGGATAGAGATTGTTGAACTTCTTGATTATAAACCAGAAGTAGTTTTTGTTACAGCCTATGATGAATACGCAATTAAGGCTTTTGAAATGAATGCGGTTGACTATTTAATGAAGCCTTTTTCTAGAGATCGTTTTGCGTTAGCGGTAAAAAGGGTCCTTTCAAGAATTGATCAGGGTGATACAGGCTCCGTATCTTCTTATACAGCGATGAGGCATGCCAATGGGGAATATTTGAAGAGAATAGTGGTGAAGTCAAAAAGTAATATCCATGTAATTAAGCTTGAAGAACTGATCTACCTTGAAGCCATGGATGACTATGTGATGATTTATACTGAGGGACAAAGGTATATGAAGCAACGGAGTCTTAAGTACTATGAAGAGCATCTCAATCCATCAGATTTTGTCAGAGTTCACCGATCATATATTATTAGAATAAGTCAAATTAGTAGGTTGGAGCAATATGAAAAAGAATCCTATAAACTAACTCTGGTAAATAATTCGCAGGTTCCAGTAAGTAAAAGTGGTTATAAGCGATTAAAGGAAGTTCTTCGTTTTTAAGAACACTTTAATTCTAATCGAAATTACAATTGCATTCCTTTTGAGGCATAAGAAAATATCAAGTATGGGTTTCCTTTCCATATTGTCCTGATAAAATATATTAGTAACTTTATTGTTAATTATAAACAGCCTATGTTTCAATTTTTCCGAAGGAGTTCTGGAAAGGCCAAGAAGTCAAAAATAAAAATGCTTGACCTTGAAGGGCAAGCATTGGCGGTTGGAGATACTGTAAATGCAATGCGCTATGGCCTTGGGGTTTGTCGGATTATTAAAGATGAAAATGGATTCATATATGAATCCATTGAACAAGATCAACAAGTAAGTTGGACAAAGATGGTTGATGCTACTACCAAGTATCAAAAGGTATTGAAATTAAATCAATAGCTTATTGTAATATTGGAAAGCTTAATCCAGACATCTTAAAACATCAAATTTCGCTTAATACTTAATTTTAGATTATTTAATAAATACAAAATGAGAAATATTAGATTTGGAGGAACATTATTGGCTTTTTTCATGATAGCTCTAGGTGCTAAAGGTGTAGAAGTGAATTATACTGATGATGGTAAGATTCCCTTTCCAGAAATTAAAGGATTTGAGATATTACAGGAATACCCTGTTTATTACCCGGATAATTTATGGGATTATATTAATGGTGCCGCAGACTCATATCTGGATTACCAATTTGTTGACCTGCACATTGCAGAGTATATGAAGGAGGGCAATTCATATAAAGCCGAAGTATACAGGCACAAAAATAATATATATGCCTTTGGTATTTACGCACTTGAGAGATCTCCCGATTATCATTTTATAGGTTTGGGAGTCCAGGGTTATAAAGAATCAAATCTCATCCATTTTATTAAGGGGCCATATTATGTTAAAGTAACAACTAATGCTGATGAAAAGGAATCTGGAGCAATATTGCACAAGATTGCTGAGAGTCTGGACAATTTGCTGGAGGGGGAGGTCAAAATCCCGGAAATGTTTCAAAAGTTCCCGGAAAAAGGACAGATTCCCAATACAGAATATTTTGTATCAAGCAATTTCCTTGGGTACAGTTTCTTAAAAAATGCCTTTTCAGTTAAATATGAAAAATCAGGAGTTAAATTCTCCATATTTTTAATAGACACCAACTCCGAAGAAGAAGCAGGTGATATGCAAAAGAGTTTGTTCTCAAAAGCAAAAAGTTTTACTGAAGATGACCCTGTTTTTGAAGTTGAAGATCCTTATAATGGAATAATATTGATTGGTTTATCTGGGAAGATTTTGGTAGGTACAAATGATCTGAAGGATCTTGACTTATTCAAGAAATACTTCAAGGAAATCACCAAATAGGCACTGTATTTATTAATGCCAGGTATGAGGGATGTTTTTTTCTCCAGCTGTCACTGGTATTTCAAGAATATTCTCTTTTGGAGGTAAAGGACATGTCGCAAAAGGAGTGAATGCACATGGCGGATTATAAGCTTTATTAAAATCGATAGTATATTTCCCATTCTTATCAGGCCCTTCAATTCCCAAAAACCTTCCTCCACCGTAGGTTTCTGCACCAGAAGTTTCGTCACCAAAGACCAACCATAAATTGCCTGGTTTTCCAAGGGGATATAGTTTTAATGTTTGCTTATCCAGAACAAATTCAAGTATACCCGGGACAACTTCATAGTTTACCTGACCAAGTACATTTGGGATAGCTATGGATACTTTTGATGGTGTAGGAACAAGGCTTGCCTCAACTTTCCAGTTTAAATCTGTTTTAAAACAAGGTATTGAATCTAATTTCTTGATCTCAGGTTTGTTGTAATCACGAAGTCGGATTCCAAATTTACCCTCCCTTTTAATTATAAACCATGCAAGGGAATCGTAGGTAAGGATAGTCGGACTGCTGCTCACGTCAGGATTAAGTTCAATTTTCCTGATAGCTTTTCCATTGTATAAAACATTTACATCTGGTTTCGAAATAAATTCTATTTTCTCGTTCATTAAATTGAATGACCCTAGAAATTCTGGTGATTCTGCCGGGAAAATAATGTCATTGTCCGCATGGCTTCCAACAGTGTTTATTCCATCATTCAGCCAAAAGAGTCCTGCTAGATTCAACCAACCATTATGACCTTTTAGGCGCTTTATTCGGTTCTCTTTCCATTCATCAATTGATTGATAATAGGAATTTATATGATCGCTATTGTTTTCCTTATTCTGGAGTTGACAAGCACCCAGTATAACTAGTATAAAGATGAAAAGGCTGATATAGCCTGATAATCGGATTACTAATTTTTTTGATGTCATGGATGCTTTTTATAAAGATGTAAAGATATTAAATTCTCTTCCTGATTGTCTTTATATATCTGGTTTTATATATATTCGACTTCAATTTTAGCTAATTATGGAAAAATCGATATTAATAACTGGATCAACAGATGGAATAGGCAAAGAAACAGCAATTGAACTAGCCAGTAGGGGATGGAGAGTAATTGTGCATGGTAGGAATCAAGTGCGAGTGGATAAAACCATATGGGATATTAGAAACATTATTCCAAATTCTAATGCATTAGGCTGCTATGGAGACTTCAGATCATTGAATGATGTTGATAAAATGGCTGATGAAATTATTGGATCAACTGACAAGCTTGATGTATTACTAAATAATGCAGGTGTTTTAATGAAATCATTCGAATTGTCAGATGAGGGATTTGAAATGACATTTGCAGTAAATCATTTGGCCCACTTTTATTTAACTGGTCGATTACTTCCTTTACTATTAAAGACAAAATGGGCTCGAGTCATAAATGTTTCATCAGGCATACATTCCAATAACATTAACCTAAATAGGTTCCTACTGCCTGAGGATTTTGAATCAGTGAAAAATTATTCTGACTCAAAGCTTTGTAACATTCTTTATACTAACAAGATGGCTTGTTTGCTTGTGGGAGAATCTATTAGCATCAATAGTATGCATCCTGGTGTGATAAATACTAAAATGTTAAAGAATACATGGGGAGCAGTTGGATCTGACCTAAAAGAGGGTGTTGACAGAGAAGTCTTCCTTGTTAGCTCCAATGATTTGGATGGGATAAGTGGAAAATACATTGATAGTTTCAAAATTGTAAAATCGTCTAAAGCTTCCTACGACATACCTTTACAGGATGAATTGTGGAGATTGAGTCTTAAAATGATATTGGATTCAGGATTGAAAAATCCATACTCTGCTTATTTGTAAGTAATTTAGAATAAAAAGAGATTCTTATATTTTTTGTTTTTAGTAGTTTCGATTCCAATTAATTCAGGGAGATGTTTTTCTTAATTGGATAATATTTTAGAACTTAAATCAGTAATACCTGAAGTTAATGTTTAGTGTTCCCGTTATACTTGCTTTTATTGTCAGCATTCTTGTAACTTTTAGTATTGTGAATGTCATTTTCAGAAAGAGGAAATCGCTGAAGCAAGAAAAGGTTGAAGGTAATGCCGAGAATTGTGAAGTAAGCAACTTACACAAGAATAATAAAAATTGTTGGTGCAGTGAATATGATCTAAGTAAGGGTCAAAAAATTGAAATTTTTGAGAAGTATGGGGATCAATTTTGTGGAAAAAAACCATCCACTATCATTAAAAACAATGAAATAGATCCTTTCGTTGCTGATAAGTTTAATGCTCATGATACCCTAACAAGGCTAAACTAAAAATTACTTCTTCCACTTAAATATATTTTTCAACTAATTAATTTTCATGAATTTCAATTCTGTGAAATGAAAGTCTGGATTGGGTATATCTATTTTCATTTCAGATACTTTTCCATCATCATTAAGAATAAACTGTGTTTTTCCTTCAGGTAATCCAGTGGTATAACTTAGCTTAATCTGGAAAGTATTGTATTGCCAATGACTAAGTTCTCCTGTGAAATCAGGTGTAGGAACAAAAGTGACTTTTAATTTCCCGTTTTCTAAAGAAACCCTGGCATCTCCATAAAGCTCTCCACTATATAAGCCAACGAATTCCTCTAATTCAAGGGAGGGGATAGTGGTGGTGATTCTGTTTTGTATTTCCTGTTTCCTTCGCTGCTCAGCTTTTTCTTCATACGATTTAGTTCTTTGAAGGGCATAATTGCTCCAGTCCTTTTCTTCTGTACCGAAATACCTGTCTAGAATTTCGTAGGCCAAATAAGCAGGTAAACTATTGATACTATTGGAAAGTATTACAATTCCCAGTTGTTCTTCAGGTACCAAACAAACCCTTGAAATTTGCCCGATTAGGCCTCCACCATGCGTTGCTATTTTCCGGCCATGATAATCATAAAGACTCCAGCCCAGCCCATATCCGCTAAAGTGTTTTGTTGGCATTAATTTCATGGAGTTTTCAGTAACTTTTGTCGGATTCTGGACAGTCCACATATCAACTGAAACATTCTTTGAGAAGTATATTGAATCACCTAAAGTTCCCTGGTTGAGTTGTAAAGTCATCCATTTTGACATATCCAATACACTTGAATTAACTGACCCGGCAGGAGCAATATTATCCCAATTTACCCATGGAATAGGAAGTTGTTTACCATCCACCTTATTATGACCCATAACATAATTCCCAGCCGAATTCAATGATCTAATTGTCGTGCTGGTACGTACCATTTCCAATGGTTTAAAGAATCTTGTAATTAGGAAATCATCCCAGGATTCACCACTAACTACCTCAACAATTTGTCCGGCAGTGAGAAACATAATATTTGAATAACCAAATCCAGAACGAAAACCAAAAGTAGGTTCCAGATACCGGGCTCTTCTAATAACTTCATTTCGGTCATAATTACTGGCATACCACAAAAGATCTCCACTAAATGTCTTTAACCCCGATCGGTGGCAAAGCAAATCACGGATAGTCATTTCCGCTGAAACGTAATGATTATATAATTGAAACCAGGGTAGATATTTTTGTACTTTATCGTCCCATGAAATTTTCTTCTCATCCACTAGAATGGCCAATGCCGCTGCAGTCATAGCCTTGGTATTAGAGGCAATTCCAAATATTGTATTTTCATCTACAGGTTTACTGGTTTCTGTACTTGTGACCCCATAACCTTTCGAAAAAACTATCTGGTTATTTTTAACTATGGCTATGGCAAGACCAGGAATCTCCCAATTCTGGTAGGCCTCTTCAATATATTTATCTAATTCTGTAAGGTCTAAGTCACCAATTTCCTCACCAAAACTAGGAGCCTGGAAAAGAAAGATAGAGATAAGTACAAAAAAGGAATTTACAATTTTCGACCTGGTTGCTGAAGGGAAGGTTTTCATGAAATTACAATTTGATTTTAAAAGTTTAAATTTACAAATTATATCTTAGGTTCTAATCTTAGATTAACACCGACTGGCTAACATATGAGGATCATTAATTGGGATACCACTGAAAAGGGATCCAAATACAGGAGACTCTCAACTTACCTACTCCTATTATTGGCATTATCATTGGTGATCTTTGTGACTATTAAGGCTACTATAAGCTCTTTTACCCATGATGAAAGTTATTCATATCTCCGGTATGTAGGCCAGAGCATTATCCAGATTTTTACATACGATACTCCGTTTACTAACAATCATATACTCAATACGGTTTTCATGAAATATTCTGAAATGCTATTCGGTAGTTCTGAAATCGCATTACGAACTCCCAATAATGTTTCCTTGATTATTTACCTGTACTTTACTTATTTACTTTTAAAGGATAGAAGTTTTACAATAATCCTTCCCGTGTTTATCCTTATGTCATTTAGTCCATACCTGCTTGATTTTTTTGGATTGGCAAGAGGTTATGGAATTTCTATTGGGTTCATGATTTTTAGTTTGTATTACCTGCTTCGGTTTTTTGAGACAGATAAACAAAAGGATCTGGTTTTGTTTAATTTTGGGGCATTGCTTGCAGCATTAGCCAATTTTGCCTTATTGGATTTCTGGCTTGCTGCGATTGTTGCTTTTAATTTTGTTTTATTTCTCAATTCTAGAATTTTAAATAAACGCACATCTTTTAAAGAATTTCTATTTAAGTACAATACTATAAATATAGTTTTCTTACTGTTTGGCTCAGTTCTTCTATACGAGCCTTTGCGAAAAATAATGCAACTAAGCATAATAGATTTCGGCGGAAAATCTGGATTTGCACATAATACTATTGGTACCCTAATCATTAAAATCTTTTATAAGATTCCAGTTGGTTCAGGGACCTGGTTAGGTATGAAGATTTTCGTTTTATTGATTGTAGGATTTGTTTTTATTGTAATAGCTAAGAATGTATTGAACAAAAATACGAGTTTTATGCAGCAGTTCAAACCTCTTATTATAAGCAATTTAATATTGATTCTTATTGCATTCATTACTATAGCACAGCACCTATTATTCCAAATGGATTATTTAATGGGTCGATTTGCATTGTTCCTGTTTCCATTATTTATACTAAACATCGGATACACATTGGAGTATTTTTTGCAGAAGGGGCATAAGTATGTTTCGTATAGTATTTTTGCATTCTTGGTCATTTTAACTCTTGTAAACTTCTCAATAAACATAAATTTCAAAAGTTACCTTGATTGGCAATATGATGCAGATAATAAAAATGCAGTCAAAGAATTAATGTCTGTATATAATAAGGATGATTCCAATAGAATAGATATTAAATTGGGAGTAAACTGGCTCTTTGAACCAGGATTTAATTTCTATAGGAAAACATGGGAGATTGATTGGTTACTCGAGGTTGATCGGGAAGGTGTTAATGAGAGTGATGATTACTCCTATATGTTCGTTGATGACCTGAATGAAAAGGGATTGAAGGGTACTATTGTTTTTTCCTCAGAGGCTTGTAATACCCTTTTACTCAAAAATAAAATGAAATAAATAGCCGTTATTATATATCTGGATTCTTTTTACTTTTTTTCTCTTTTTGTTTTTCTGCTTTCTTTTCAGCCCTGGCCTTAGCTTTTTCTTTTGCTTTTTCCTGAGCTCTTTCGCTTGCACCGATAGGGATTCCAACTACTAAATAAAAGGAGGAGTTTAATTGTGGGTTTGCAGGTTTTTCTTTGGTCACATTTCTAAGTCCCTGGTAGTATCTAGCAGCAAAGTACATTCCATGATGTGCATGAAACTGATAACCTATACCTGCCTCAAGGCCAACATCTATTCTATTGTATTCATCAATTAGATCTCTTTTGTATGTCAAATCCTTGCTGCTATTTATGTCTGTATAAAATTCATCATAAGATTTCCTTGCCAATAGTCCAAGCATTGGGCCCAGCTCAACAAACATCCGATTTTTGAACTGATATTTTATTAGAATAGGAACATTATAGTACCTGATTTTCCTGTCTACACTTCCATTGGAAAAAAGAGAATCAAGATCTGGATCATTCAGAGAATAAGGATTTAGATCCTTAGCACCCATGGGAGACTTAACTATTACACCTGTATGCAAATACCAACTTTTTTTTTCTTTCAGCAGAATATCAAAATAAAACCCAATATTAAAGCCAGATTTGTATTTAGAAGGATCAATATTGCTAATGTTTGAAAAATTAGCACCTCCATCAAGACCAAAAACAAGTTTGCCTGAATTTAGCTTGTTCCCAAGCAGAAGAGAAATCAATACCTGACCCTGCATCATTTGTATTGAGAAAAAAAGCAGTAGGAAGGTGAAAAAGTATTTTTTCATGGATTTTTTTTAATTTCGGTTGAAAATGCATGCCACACCAATCACTTATTATGATAATAGCTTCTAAAGATAAATTATCAATTTAGATAATAAAATCTTTTAGCCTAAAGTTCTCGGTTTTATTATTATCTTAAATTCTTTCAACCATTGACTCCAACTCCTCAATTCTGTCAAGCAATTGGAGTGCAAGAGCAGCACCAGCCAGGTTTACGTTCAGGTCGTTTTGAAATCGAACTACTTTACGCACGTTTTCGACAGTTGAAAAGGAAAACCTCCATTGACTTTTACTTTCACCAATAGGATCCAAAATTCCTTCATTCACCATTGCAATAATTAACTCTGGGTTTGACCTGCAAAGCTTACACAATTGAAATAAAGTGAGGGCATCTTCCTCTTCCATGACTGGACCCTGATAAACTCTAATAATATTATATCTCATGTTTCTTTACCTCCCAAAGTTTACTCTTGGGTTAAAATTAAGATCTTTCATTTCTTCATATACCTTCCTTGCCTTTTTATCATTTGCGGGTGGTAATACTATATTTATAACTACATATAAATCCCCTGGAGCCTTTGCAGGGATTCCCTTTCCTTTTAGCCTTAACTTTTTGCCCTGGGCTGACCCGGCTGGAATTTTCACCTTTATATTACTCACAGGAGAAGGAACGTTGATAGTTGCACCTAATGCGGCTTCCCAGGGGGCAAGTGGTAAGTTGACATAAACATCAGAACCCTTAACATCAAAGGTCTGATTTTTTTCAAACTCTACCTTTATGTACATATCACCTGTTTCCCCTCCATTGTGTCCTGGAGCTCCCTGACCTTTAAGCCTGATCTTTTGTCCATTTTTAATCCCCTTAGGAATTTTAACATTCAAATTCAGTGGTTTATTAACAAGCTGTCCTTCAGGGGTCATAGATTGCACCGTGAAATTTATCCTACGCGTTGAACCTTCGTAGGCATCTGTCAATGGTACAGTTATAGAAGCATCAATATCCTCACCTTTTTGGCTTCTTGATTGCCTTTTGGCACCGCCTCTTCCGCGGCCTCCTCCAAATAAGGATTCGAAAAAGTCGCTGTAGTCGCCTGATCCATCAAATCCGCCGCCAAAATCAAAACCTTCACCACCAAACCCAGCACCCTGCTGTTGTTGCTGGTGCTGTCGTTCCTTGCCGGCTTTCCAACTTGATCCATATTGATCATATGCTTTTCTTTTTTCCGGATCTTTTAATACTTCATATGCTTCACCAACCTCCTTGAATTTTTGCTCTGCATTTGAATCCTTATTCACATCGGGATGATACTTTCGTGCTAATTTGCGATACTCTTTTTTGATTTGAGCAGAAGTGGCCTTTTTATTTACCCCAAGTATTTTATAATAATCTTTATACTCCACTAATTATAAGTTTAATGGTACATACTATTAAAATATATTTATCAATGCAATTAAATACTTTGCTCAATCCAACTTGTTAGGTCAGCTTGACTCATTGCCCCTGCACGCTGATTTATTACTTTTCCACGTTCAAAGATAGCAATTGTAGGAATACTACGTATATGGTATTCAGTTGCTATAACTGGAGCTTCCTGAGTATTTAATTTGGCAAAAATAACTTGTGGTTCCATAGTGCTGGCAGCTTGTTCAAAGATAGGAGCCATCATTTTACACGGACCACACCATACTGCCCAGAAATCTACAATTATATTAAATCAAATAAACTCTTTTACCCTAATATCACCATCTAATTTGTAGATTGAAAATTCAATATCCGACTATAAAATGACCAGTTATAAAATTGGTGGGGAAACGGTGGGGAAAATACATGGAATGAAAAAACCCAACACTCTGATTATTAGGAGTATTGGGCTTTAGCTTTTTGATTTGAAGCGGTCACGACGAGACTCGAACTCGCGACCTCCGGCGTGACAGGCCGGCATTCTAACCAACTGAACTACCAGACCAAATTTGTATTAACTATAAGTACCAATACTTTTTACAGAACGTACATTGTGTTAATGCGAATGCAAAAGTAGCTGATTTTTTTATTCTGCC
>JASJGS010000030.1:0-30984 GCA_033791445.1 Bacteroidales bacterium
ACTGGTTGATGCCTTGCAAGCCTTAGGTGATCCTAGACTATCAGTTTGGGCTAATAAAATTGAGATCCCCCTTGTTCTGGATCCTGCTTTACCGGATGATTCAGATCAAATAATTGATGGTATTCGGTATATTGCACAGAATGTAGCAGACGAGTATGAAGCAACATGGGGTGTTACGCTGAATTATGATCCTGAGTGGGTGGGTATTCCTCCTTCCGTTTCTGCTGCACCACAATATAACCTGAATCCATACCTTGAGCAGGGAGTATATAATCCACATTGTTCACAGCTCAATGATATTTATAAAGATACACATGGATCCTTATTGCAAATGAGATTAATGTCAGCAGCTGAGGTGCATTTTATTCTTGCTGAAGCTGCCTTATATGGTTGGTACACGGGTGATGCTGAAACACATTATAATTCCGGTGTTGAGCAGTCTATGAATGCATGGGGTGTTGGTGGTGATTACAGTGATTATATTTTAGGAGCTCCATATGCAGGTCTTGAGGAGATTATTACTCAAAAGTGGATAGCTAGCTGGACAGCTGCTGCAGAATCATGGTTTGATTATAGAAGAACGGGCTTACCTGTTTTAGTTACAGGAGAAACTGCCAAGAGACAGGCTCTACCTCTTCGGTTCTATTATCATTATAATGATGAAATTTCACTTAATCCAGAGAACTCAGAAGCTGCCATTGATAAACTTGAGTCAACCGCTTTTTCTGCTCCCGATAGCAAGAACAGCGCCTGGTCTAAAACATGGTTATTGCAGGGAACAAGTAATCCCTATTAAACCAGAGAATATTATAGTAAAGAGAAATGTGGAGTTTAGGCTCCACATTTTTTCTGTTAACTAAAATCAATTTAAGTCTATGAAGTATACTGTTTCTTTGGTATTAATTAGTCTTTTATTTTCTGTTGCCTGCAGGGAAAAAAGTGATAACAAGCCACAAACCGTTCAGAGTACAATGGATGATGTAGTTACTCGATTATATTCTAGCCTGTCTGCTGAGCAGTTAGATACTATTGGGAACAGTTATATCCTTGAGTTCCTTGATGAGGATGAAAAAGAAGTACTGTCTACTAAGTTCCTGTATTTTACCGTGAATGTTCCGGTAAAAGTTTCACTTATGCGTCACCTTGATCAAACCATTCCTCCATTTTGGCTGGAGAGTAGTGGATTTGTAAAAACCGACTTATCTGTTAAGAATTATCACAATACCTACGAAGTATGGCAAAAAGATTTTGGTGCCGGAAAAGTAGAACTAGGTATTAACGGTTTTGATCAGCATAGACCCGTATTTTTTATCTGTGTAGGTCCCAAGAATCCACAGGATGTACTTGAAATTAGTCAGGAATTCCCGGATAATCAGCATTTTGAAGAAATGGGAATAGGTGCATTTACTTATCATGACTGGGATGAGCTCACCCTTGAAGAAGTACCGGAAGAGTTGAAAGGTCAGGTTCTTTTTACGACAATACGTGGCAGAGCAAGAGAAGCCCATTTGGTAGGAGCCTTTAGAAAAACACCTTATCCTTCCACTAATCAGCCTGATCAAGTTTTGTTAACCTGGAGTGATGATCCTACCAGTACAATTGATATTCAATGGCGAACTAATTCTTCAGTAAGCAAGGGTGGTGTTAAATTCTGGATGGCAGGTTCCAATGATACTTTGGTTGGCAAGGCTGAGAAACTTCTTATGGAAGATCGCCTCCTGCAAAATGATCGATACATATATCGATATACGGCAAAACTTGAAAACTTGAAATCAGGTTCACTTTACCAATATCAGGTTGGTGCAGATGAAGGCCTATGGACGGATGTGGCTACTTTTAAAACGGAAACGGTAAATGATGATTCCTTTTCATTTATATGGTTTGGAGATACGCATAAATCGCCAAAATGGGGCAACTTGCTTCAAGAGTCTTATCAAAAGTATCCAGACGTGGCTTTTTATTCTATTGCCGGTGATTTGGTGGGTACCGGACTTTTTCGCGATGAATGGGATAAATTTTTTCATAATTCCGGACCGGTATTTAATTTTAAACCACTTATGCCAACACCTGGAAATCATGATAACCAGGATGGTTTAGGAGCCTGGATGTATGCGGAATTATTTAGTCTTCCAGAAAATGGGCCTCAAAAGGTTTTACCGGAAATGACCTATTCCTTTACTTATAAAAATGCACTTTTCTTAATGATTGATGCCACGGCTCCTTATAGTTATCAAAGTGAGTGGATTGAAAATCAACTTCAAAATACCAACGCAGAATGGAAATTTGCAATGTTCCATTTTCCTCCTTATAATTATGAAGAGGATTATTCGGATATCCGTGAAAGGTGGTGTTCCTTATTTGATACCTACCATGTAGATATGGTTATGAGCGGACATACACATTATTACATGAGGTCAAAACCTATATTTAATGAACAGGTTGTTGATCACCCTTCAAAGGGGACCATATATATCATATCAGTTGGGATACCGGGAAATCATGGGGATATACCACCTCAAGATTATGCAGAAGTTCAGGATGGCAAAGGGTGGCTGTATCAGCACGTTAAAATTGAGAACAATAAGCTGATTTATAAAAGTATTAATATTGATGGAAAAATAAAAGATGAGTTAGTTATTGAGAAGTAATTTCAAATCTATAAGAATTAAATTTTCGATTTTTTTTTTTTGTTGATTTGCATATATCTGTATTGTTAAATAATGGAATTAATTTCAAAAAGCATAAACATGAAAAAACTTGGAGTAGTAGTTATTTTTTTATTGTTGGGTAGCAATTTATTCTCCCAATCACAGAATTATTTTAATTCGGAAGTGGAAACTAAATTGAAACCGTGGACAAACCTTGATTTCTATAATGATCCGGATAATTTCCAGTTTGCCATAGTATCAGACCGGAACGGTGGACACCGTCCGCTTATCTTTGAGGATGCAGTTGAGAAACTTAATATTATGTATCCTGAATTTGTCTTGAGTGTTGGTGATTTAATCAATGGTTATACAAAGGATACGGCTCAAATAAAATTTGAATGGGATGAGGTAAATGAAATCATTGATGATTTAAAAATGCCTTTTTTCTATCTTCCCGGGAATCATGATATAACCAATCGGGTTATGGCCGGGGAATGGGAAAAGCGATATGGTAGAAGATATTATAGTTTCACCTATAAGAATACTTTGTTTGTTATTCTTGATAGCAATGATGATGACGACTATAATTTGACCAGGGAGCAGACTGATTTTGCTTTGGAAACCCTTAAGAAAAATACTGATGTTAAATGGACATTTGTTTTGATGCATCATCCTATCTGGACTTATAACACAGATGGGAGGTTTGAAGAGCTTGAGGCAGCGATGAAAGGCAGAAAATACACTGTAATAGCAGGTCATACTCACCATTATGACCATGAGGTTAAGCACGGGCAAAATTATTATGTTCTGGCCACAACCGGGGGAGGAAGTAGATTGCGCGGGAACTATTTTGGAGAGTTTGACCATATCACATGGGTAACCATGACTGATGCAGGTCCATCTATGGCGAACCTTCGTTTGGATGGCATTTTGCCACATGATGTTACTAACCGTGAAACAAAATCTCTGGCCAATGCCCTGGCTAATAATGCCGTTTTTGAGCATGTTCTACTCTGCAATGAGGGTGAAAAATTCACTGATGGTACACTTTACTTTCACTTTCAGAACAAAGGAGATGAACCCATGAAGATCAATCTCCAGTTTTATCATCAACACCAACTGTTGGTTCCAAAACCACTTATGAAAATCAACCTGGCTTCTGGGGAGAATAGAATAGTTGAAATACCCTTTAGCTCACAGGAACCTCTGGCATATGAAGAGGTTGAAAACTTGCAGATAAACTGGTGGATAGGATATGATTTACCAAAGTACCCTGATTTTCATTTGAAAGGACTTTACACACTTGAAGTTAAACCTACGAAAACATCATTTTTGCAACCACAAATTCCAAAATTCCTGGATGAACTTACCGTAAGTGCAATCAATCCATATGAAGGATTGAAGGTGTCATTTGATGTGGATGGAAAAGTTTTAGCTGGAGAGAGTATAATAGACGGCAATAAGATCCAGATCGAACAAAGTGGAAGTGTTGGTTTGAAATTACAAAACAGTTCTGGGCAGCGTACATCGTTGGAATCGCTATCCTATGAAAAGGTTACAGAGCTTCATAAAGCGAAGAAAGTAAAAAATGCCAAAGAAGGATTAAAGTATAAGTATTATGAAGGGGAATGGGGTTTCTTACCTGATTTCGAAAAATTAAAGCCCAAAACCAGTGGTCAGGTTAAGGATTTCTGGGTTGGAGATTATGCACTTAGAGAGGATCATTTTGGAATGGTTCTTAATGGATATATCTTAATCCCGGAAGATGGGATGTATACCTTTAATTCAAGATCAGATGATGCCTGCAAATTATTTATCCACAATGAAATGGTGGTAAGCCAGGGAAAGGTGTATGAAGAAAAGGAAGTAGGTTCTATTGCTCTTAAAAAAGGGTATCACCCGGTAACAATCCAGTTTATGGAAGGAATTGGCCGTGAAAACCTTAGATTATATATTAAGAAAATGTATGACGTCAGATGGAAACAGCTAGAAGTAAAAGGAACATTTTTTTACTAGAAAATGAAAAATCAATTATGTAATTTGAAATTATGAAAATCATTTTTAAACTATTTCCTGTATTTGTTTGGCTTATTTTAAGTTCATGCAGCAGGGCCCCTGAAGAGGTTACCGATATTTCAACACTAAGGTTGGTATGGAACGAAGATCCAACCACCAATACCACAATTGTATGGGATGGGATGAGCAAAACTGATGCCATAGTCTATTATGGAGAGTCAGACAAAGGGAGGAATTATAAAAGATATTCTTTTAGCGAAACTCCATACCGATCCCTCAGCTTTTACGAAATGAATACACAATATGTAAAGCTGAAGAATTTAAAGCCTGATAAGAAATATTATTTTGTTGTAAAAGACAGTGAGGGAGTAAGTGAACGGTTCTGGTTTCGAACAGCTCCGGATGAACCAAAGGCATTTACTTTTGTGGCGGGAGGTGATACAAAAAGTTATGAGGAATCATTGGAGGCAGGTCGTTCATCAAACCGGGTGGTTTCTAAGTTGAGACCTCTTTTTGTTCTTTTTAGTGGTGATTTTACAAGTGGAAGTGGTATCGATCCTGACAACTGGAAATTGTGGCTGAAGGATTGGCAAAGCTTAACATCCACAAACGACAATCGCTTAATCCCTATTGTAGCTGTCCAGGGAAATCATGAAGGTGGAAATATGGCCAATCTCAATATAATATTTGATACACCTTTTCAGAAAAATGATAGCTCAAGTATCTATTTTTCCTGGACACTGGGCGGTGATTTATTTCATATGATTGCCCTGAACTCTCAGATTGATCAGGGTGGTGATCAAAAAGAATGGTTGGAAAGCGATTTTAAAAAGCATGAAGCAAGTACTTTTAAGGTAGCTGCATATCATAAACCCTTTTTCCCGCATACTACCCGCAAGAGGGAAAACGTATATCAATATGAACAATGGGCTTTTTTATTTTACAAATATGGTTTGGACATTTCATTTGATGCTGACTCACATATGCATAAAATTACCTATCCATTAAAACCTGATACAACATCGGCAGAAAGAGTTATGGGCTATGTACGCGATGACAAAAATGGAACCATGTTTGTCGGAGAAGGTAGTTGGGGGGCCCACCCAAGGGATAATGATGATGAGAAGTCATGGACACTCGCCTCTGGGTCATTTAACCAGATTAAATGGCTTCATGTTTATCCTGAGAATAAAAATGAAAAAGCCCATATTGATATCTACACTGTCATTACTGCCAGCTATGATGAGAATGAAATGTTGAACCTTTATAATGATAATGTTGAACCCTTAAATGAAGACAATAGATTTACCGTGCCTGCTGGTTTGGAGTTGTTCATTAATAAAGATGGAAAAAAGTACATAAGCTATCCTTATAAGTAAAATTCAGGGTTTATAAGGATTAAAATATAGCGTCTTAGAATTATCCTTTATTTTTAAGAGTTTGCTATTTGCTAAGTTCCAGCCACAATCTTGATCTGGGGGGTATTTCCAGGTTTAATTTACCACTTGTAATTTTCTCCTGGCTTCCGGATATTTTGTTTTCCATAATCCTATTATCAAGGCCAGGAATATTAAGATCAATGCTTACCCTTTCCTTGTTATAGTTATGAATCACAAAACCCATATCTCCATATGGCTGTATGGCAACACGAGTGGGGGCATTAAGATTATAGCCCAATGGACTTATAAATGCGTCACGAAGGATATGTACCCATGATTGAGGCATTTCAAGTAATCCGAGGGATTGAGGGCAGAGCAACACTTCTCCAACGGCATCAAAATCAGTCTGTGAAAAGGTATGTGTATTCAAGCTTAAGATATTGTTTTTTGAAATTAAAAAAGGAATATTATCCGATTTCTGCCTGGCCATTAATTCTACGGTACCATCTGTTAGTTGTAGGACAGTTTCAAGCTTGAGGCCATTTTTTATAGGAATAGCTTCATCTTTCACAATGATTTGATCTGCAATGAGATTTGATGGTTTTAGGGGCCATTTTATTCCTGTCATTTCAGCCAGTTTTTCTCCATCCTTAGCATGTAGCAGAAAGCCCGTTGTAAATATGAACCTGGTATTTTGAGACAAAGATTTTTCTATTTTTGAAAAGATTTCCGGATCAGCCGCAGCCTGTGTAGGTAAAAAAATCACTTCGGCATTTTCAGGATATACAGATATAGGTATTAATGGAATGCCAAGCATTCCAATATAGTCCATGATATAGAGGTCTCCATGGGCTTCACTATTGGGAGGTTTGTAGGCCATCACACCGGTGACAGGATTTGTTGCAATTTCATGGGCAAGATTGGCCAACAGATGAAACTGACTTCGCAATAAATGGTGACCTTTGTGACCATTTACAAAACTTAAATAGTTGAAAAGGACAATTTCCTGGGCACCTGCCAATACACTTTGCCAGGCCTGCTCTATAAAATCGTTTTCATCGCAATCCCCATGATCAAACCATGCTCCAAGCATTTTTCCGCCAGCAATGCTGCTCATCCATCTATAACTGATGAAGCTTTCATACGGCTGAACAAATCCAAATCTCTGGGTATACTGGCCCCTTGATTCTGTTCCAACCATTACCTTATCGTATAAAGCAGTTTCCGCGTCAACATCATAGCCAAAAAGATGAAACCGGTCATACCACTGTGGGTATTTGATGATCATCTTAATTTCCGGATTTATTTGTTTTGCAGGACCAAGAAAAACACTTTCAGATAAACCGGTTAATAGGTTTCTACGGTATTGTGACCAGGAAAGATCTCCTTTAGCAGCTTTCGACTCCAAACTGGTATCAGCTGTGCATAGAAAATCATCAATAATAAACTCATCGAACACCTCAGCTGACATTTTAATGACTTCTTTTAAATCATCCTGAGTTTTTTTGTTTTGCCAGTTGAACCAGCCAAGTTGGGCTTCTTGTTTGATACCAAAATTCTTTCCGGGAACTGTGGCTATTCCACCAACCACTTCAACCTGGTTGTTCTGAAAAAAATCTCTTACCTCCTGCAATAATTCCTTATCAACCACCAAACCTGACCGATATACCTCAATGTAAGCTTTGGTGATACCATTGCAGCGAAAAATGGAAATGGCTTCTCGTCTTCCAACTTCGTCTGATAGTAAATCATTAACTGCGTGGGCAGTTATATATATGCTTAACTGAAGGTCATCTTTCCTTTCTTGGGCATATGAAAACTGATCATTAACCGGTTCTATGGGTTGGGTACAGGAATTAAATAAGATTCCAGCTATCAGGAAACAGCCTAAGTTCAAAATGAAAATGTGTTTTCTCACGATGTTATTATATGTCTTGTTAATAAGATTATACTCTCAAAAAGATTTTATTTTTATAAAGGTAATATAAGAAAAGCCATTCAGCTATGATAAGTCCTACAACAATGATTACAGGGCCGAAAGCAGCCATGGGATTGGCCAGCCATCCAAGTAGGAATTCAGACACATGCCAAAAATCAATGATTCTCATGCCAAGATAAATAGTTATAGAATTTAAGCCAATTACCCTGAAAAAAAAGGTCCACTTTTTCCAACCCTTAACATCAATAATAAAGTAAAAAATAGACATAAGTGTGAAGCTAATTCCTGCTGTTAGAATATTGAAAGGAACGGTCCATATTTTCTTAATTATTGGATAAACCGGGGATAAGACAATTGCAATAAGGGTAAGTATGACTCCCGCTATCAGCATTAAATAGGACTTCTTTGCAGGAGTAAATTCCTTATTGCGAAGAATATTTCCGGCAAATGTTCCCATAAGGGTTATGGATGTTGCAGATACAATGCACAATAAACCCTCCGGATCGAAGGTGCCATCGTTAAGCCTCCCTGGTAGAAAATGCTGATCAATCCAGGCATTTATACTTCCCTCAGGGGTAAGAACGCCAGCTCCGAAATCAGGTATTGGAACAAGAAGTTGGAGAATAGCTATGCCACCTAAAATACCTGTAAGCCAGAACAAGCGTGCTTTGATACTTTTCGTATTAATGACAATCAGAGCTGCAAAGAAATAGGCAATTCCAATTTGCCCCAGTACACTAGCTGCGCGCATATCTTTGAAACCATCTCTCAGTACCCCATTGTATACAAAACCAAGAATTATCAGCAATATCATCCGGCGGAAAATTTTGCGAACAATAATGCTTTTTTCTGTTCCTTTTTCGAGTTTACTTGTTATCGAAAAGGGAATTGCTACGCCAGAAATGAACATAAATAATGGAAAAATTAAATCAAAAAAGCGAAAGCCATTCCAGCTTGCATGATGCATTTGCTCAGCAATAACCTCTAACCATCCCCAGCTTGTAGCTTTTGTTAGAGCCCCAATGAGAGCACCCCCTCCAATAATCCAAAACATATCAAATCCCCGAAGGGCATCAAGAGAATATAATCTTTCTTTGGCTACGGTAGTAATTGTTTTTTCAGTCATTATTAGGTTTTGATTGGTTTGAATTTTTAATTCTATTTTCGATGAAGATGACCTTCTGAATTAATTCGTCCGCAATTTCCCGGTGTATTTCATCAAAGGGTAGTATGGGTTGACGAACATTCGGAGTTGGATAAATGCCCTGTTTCCATAACAATCGTTTAAAAAAGTGAATGGAGGTATCCAGGTGCTGATTAGAGAAGGCCAGAACTGGCAATATTTCATGAAAAAGAGTGGTCGATTCAGATATTTTTCCCTGCTGGAAATCCTGGAAAATTCGGGTGTAAATCCAATGCATTCCGGTAGGCATGAAGGCGTGAACTCCTCTTTTAAGTCCTTCAATTATCTGATTAACAGCCCATCCGCCACTAATATTCAGCAAGCCATTTGATTGTTCAAGCATTCTGGAGTATTTAACACCTGCAGGATTGGTTTCAACCTTTAAGCACCGAAAGGCAGGCACAGTTTCAAATAAATCCATTATCAACTGATCTGGAAGGCCATACCCGGAAGCGTCCCAATCCTGCAGCATAATCACTTCGGGACCAAACTCAGCCAGCTGTATAAAGTCTCGTTTGAACTGCAATTCATCTAAAAAAGGGATTTGAATAAGGACATGTCTGCATCCAAGTTTCAAGTATAATTTTAGAATTTTTTCAGTTTCTGGAATTGTTGGGCTTGATGTTCCTACAAATACAGGTACTTTCCCATCAACTTCTTGCAGAACATGATCAACCATCTCCATGCGTTCTGTAAAGCTCAGTTTTAACACTTCTGAGGCCATAGCTGGAACCAGGAAACCAGCTACTCCTGCATTCAAGGCTTCAGAGACATTAGACTTTAATGCAAGAAAATCAATTTCATCGTTGGTTTTAAATGGAGTATTTAAAACGGTTACAATACCTTTAAGTGGAAACAATTCCTTCATGTATACAGCAATAAAGTCCCAGGTTTTGTTAAAAAACTACTTAGATATCTTTACATCCCAATCTGTAAACTCTACCCAGTATTGTTCTTTGTCCGGGGATCCTGCTGCCAATCCTAAATCTATCGATTCAGCAAGACCAGGGATATCAGCCGTTCTTCTTTCAATGATCCAGTTTTCCCCATCCAGGCTCACCCAGCTAGAAAAACTATTCCCATATCGAGCCAACTTTAACCAGATCGGGAATTTTGTATTTTCAGGAAGGTTTTCACTATTTGCTTTATGCATGCATCCATTCCCAAACTCGTCGTAATGAATCCCAGCACGACCCGGAGTGCCAAATACCAGTACTGATCCCTTGCTGCCTGGTTGTGTATCGAAACTTTTCGTAATATCGTTCCGTGCGAACAATCCGGCTCTGAACCATTCATGGGTTCTTTCTCCAAATTGTTTAATTTTTACTGTCGCCACAAAGTCTCCTTTTATTTGCTTCAAGAAAATCGAAGCGTAGGAATCTTCCGCATGAAAGAAATCTGAACCACTAGCTTTAATTTTGTATGAATTTTTTTTAGGACTGGATTCAATACTGAAAGGTTTCGCTTTGGCTGAACAATAGTCATAGAGTGCCACCTTCATCATGTCAAGTTTTTCCCAATCTGAGATAGTTAAATCGACTTCCTTACTATTAGATATCCGAACTGAATAATCTCCTACTTCAGGGGAGATCTCAAACTCCACCTCAACACTTTCTCCACCAGCAAGCTTTATATTTTTTGTTTTATATACCTGATTACTGAGGTATAACTTAACTTCCTTGTCATTTTTACTTGAAGTTAAATTTCTGGCAATAGCTGATATTTTTACCGATTCTCCATGCAATATTTTGGAATCTGAAACTTGAAGTTCTTCGAAAACAACCATAGGTTTTTCACCCTCTACAACTATTTCTTTATATGGACTATCCCCAATCGCAAGTTGATGTTTTCCATCCTCATAAACTCTTAATTCAAATTCAATTTTCGATGTATTTTTATGTATTGACGGAAATGATTTCTTTTCTATGATTTTGCCATCCAGGTAGAGTTCAACAGGCAAGATACCAGATGAGCCATGATTAAAGATATTAGCACTTAATACAATTTCAGTTCCTGCTGTAACAATATTTGATGTGGATACTCCAGGAATAGAAATTTCAAAATCACTATACTCAAATTCTGGATCTCCGTTAATAATTTGCTCAGGTGCATTTTTAGGGGCATCAATAACAAAATTATTCTGGTACAAATTATCGACCAGATTAGCTGCACAAAGTTTCATCTCTCCCTGTTCAAGATTATAGAAAATATTATCTTCTGCTACCCAATCGAGTGACATATTATCAAACCAAAATCCAACATTATCATTAAAAAAACCTGCCCTAACATCATGAATAAGATTCTTTCTCACAACAGAGTTAAATGTGGTCCCTGCCGTTTTTATAGCACCGGAATCATCCGCATCTTTTTGCACATCATCCAGGTGATTGTATTCAACCAGGTAGCTGCCATCAATGGCTTCTTCCAGGTTATGCCACCCACCTACTGATATTGCATACCGTCCACGGGTTTTTGTAATGTAATTGTGAGAGATAGTAGTGAAAAGTGAGAATGCCGCCTCAATGTTTATACCGCCACAATCATATATCTTGTTATAGGAGACCATGGTCTCTCTTAATATATCTTTTCCATTTTCAGGTTGTTCTGGTCCATGAATGCGAATGGCCATATTATCAATGGTTTGAAAAGTATTTTCCAGAATTCTGCTCTGATAACAACCAATACCTAGATATAAGCCTGTTCCTCCCATTGATCTGAATTCTGAATCAACCAATTCGCAGCTATGTGCATATTTGAGTTCAATACCGGTACTACCCTGTAGAGTTCCTTCAAAGGTCAGTCCATATATTCTCAGGTTACGTATTGGATTACCTCTTTTTCCACTTATTGAAACAATGTTTTCTAATTGTGGTACAACAGCTGTAATTTTTCCAGCATCGATCAATTCAGGTGTAGGAATATATACAAGTTCTTTGGCCTTAGAATCAAAGAACCATTCTCCCGGACTATCCATCAAGGCCTTAACATTTTCAACAAAATACCTTGGAGGAACAATAACTACTCCATCCTGGGGCTTTTCCAGCCAACCGGTTGATGCTTTTTCATCAATTCTTTTAAATGAGTTAACTCCATGATGCCATCGTAATAACATAAATACCCGGTTCCCTTCCATCTCTTTCCAATTTTTCAATTCACCCTTATTGAAATAGAGTTTGTCTGGTGTCTCTGAGATTTCCGGTGGAATAAAATAACCTGAATTTGGGGTTCTGGCTAAAGTCTGTTTTTGGCCATTAATAACCAGCACATCCACATTGTCTTTTTCAATCTTTGATTTCCAGGTTTTTTTTCCTTTTTCCCAACTGGGTATTACTGGTCCACCTGTAATTACTGGTTTCTCCCCAGGGTAAGCAGCATAAGTAACATAATAATCCTTCAGCTTATGGTATTCGAATGCACCGGTAGGTAGATTTGTCTCAACTCTAACACCTCCATCTTCAGGAGTAAAAAGGAGAGAAGTTGTTAAAGGATAGTAGCCACCTCGAATAAGTACCAGAATATCTCGTCCTTTCCCAAGAGGATGAGGAGAGCCTATCCATCTTTTTTCAACAGGATCCTCTTTTGGAAAGAATACCTCTGATTTAAGATCAATTACTTCCTTCTGAGCTCTTTGAATGGTAGCGAATGGGCCGTCTGTTTTGCTTGCATTTGGGGAGGCCAATTTACCAGACCAACTATCATCTCCATTCGTTGCTACATAAAAATCTGCGGTATTATTTTCTATAGAAAACTTATGCCATTTCTCACCACGCAATAGCTTCCCCTGTGCAAAGGCATTGGTCCCACACATGAAAAGAATAAATATTCCTAAAAGAACTACTGCTGAATATTTCTTTTTCTGTACAGTTTTAAGATTTTTCATAATCAGGTATTATGTATTTTTAAATCCGGACAAATTTTAGTGGTGCATTGACAAATTTACTGTTTAGAACCGTTTTCTGAAGCCCAAAAGATTTACTCCGCAATAAACTTGGTATATGCTTCGTCAATTACTGCTTCGTCAATTGTTCCAGAGTGAATCAGTGTCCGATATTTGAAAGTGACAGATTCTCCAGGCTCCAGTTCGAGATTTAATTCTTCCTTACCATCGGTAAAATCTACCTGCCCAAGTGGGTTTACAGAAAAAAGCCCATATCCTCGTGCATGCCAGTAAGTAGGGTGTCCAACGTTATCAGGGTGATCAAAAATGATCACTGCCACATCTTCATCATTAACTTTTCCATATAGAGATACCCAGGTGGCACGTTTTCCCCATACATCTGAACCCTCTATGCCTTCACTATTAAGATAATTTCCTGTAACACCGGCATTGTCCAGTTTTGCTACTTCAGTTTTGTTTCCCTGAGCATCGCTTAAAACTACAGGGCTGTCACTTGGAAGCTCCAGTGCCCGTGTAACCCGAATTGCCATCATACCTTCCTTTGTATCATTGAGAAAAATCTTTTCCTTTTGTGCTGTTAAGGTTGTAAAGCGGTCTATAATTCGATAGTTTTTTCCTGCTGAAAAAATAAATTTAGTTTTTTCCTTCAGCAATGCTTGTTCATCTGCATTAAGCCAATCCATTTCAGCCTCAAAAGAACCACTTCCTTTTCCACTTTTTAAATGATTAAGTCGAGTATGGAGGAGGGGTCCCATTCTATATCTTTCTTCCAGAGGGATAGCATTGGAATGACCCCAAAAATCAATTTTATTCACATCTCCATAATTCAGCCACATACCAATATGGTGTGGATGGTCCACACGTTCTCCAGGTATTGGTTGAAGAGGATACCCGCGGGTAATAGTGTTTCCTGCAGCAGTAATTATTGGGAATAAAACAGGTTTCTTTAAATCTAAAATAGTATCGGTGAACAAATAGGCAGTAAATAATTCATCATTTACCAAAACATCCACCCGTTCTTGAGCCTCGTCAGGAACTATCTTTACGAAAGGTTTCCCATTTTCACTATTTGTATTGGAGCAAGCAATTAACAGTGAGCTTGCAACTGCAAATAATACGAATCTAATACTTGTTTTCATTTTTTATCCCTCCACAATTTTTTTATTTTTTTCATCAAATACTATACGTTTCCCTGTATGTAAAGCCTGAGTTACCATTAAGCTAGCTACAGAATGGTTGTATCCTGCTTCAATAGGTGCATTTGGTTGCTTTCTGCTCCGCAGGCATTCCATCCAGTTACGCATATGTAAAACAGTCATGTCATCGGTGCCAGTATCAGCGCTGGTTACTGCTTTAACTGCTGAAGCATCCAGGGTAAATTCAGGCAACATATTTTCTTTTAAACCAAACTCAGGAAATTTTTCAGCATGATTGGCAGTTAGTCCACCGGTTGGTGTAACTTTATTTGTGTCTAAATTAAGTTCCCCTCCATTTGAATAATATATTTCCTTAACTCCACCTGCAGAATTTGAAAACCGCGATGAGTAGTTCACCTGGAATCTTTTTGTAGGATCCGGATCATTTTGTGGTCCATACTCAAATACAGCTGTTAAAGTATCCGCATTTTTCCGACCATCATTCCACATATATATCCCACCATTCGCTATCACACTCCTTGGATGGTTAAACCCGCTAAACCAGTGAACTGTGTCAATCTGATGACACATCCATTGTCCTGGAATACCAGATGAATACGGCCAGAACAAACGATATTCAATATAAATGCGTGGGTCGAATGGGATTTTTTTTCTGTTGATCAGGAAGCGAGTCCAGTCTACATCTGATTCTTTCAACCTGCCCACCGTATCGGGATGACGCCAACGGTCAGGCTGGTTAACATTCCAGTTCATATTGACAACCTTAATGGGTCCAAACTTTCCTGATTTAATGTAATCTGCAGCAGCCCTATAATTGTAACCGCTCCGTCTCTGCGAGCCTACCTGAACAATTTTACCAGTTTCATTCACAGCCTTTAAAACCATCAGGTTGTCTGCCATTGACTCTGCCAAAGGTTTCTCAACATATACATCGCGTCCAGATCTAACAGCTTCTGTAGTATGATAAGCATGTTGAAAATCAGCTGTACTAATGATCACTGCATCTGTTTTAGACTTTTCATACAATTCTTCATTGTTTCTATAGCCTTTTACTTTATTACTTTGTAACTCACTCAGTTGGGCAACTCCATTTTCTCTTCTTTCATTCCAGATGTCAGATACACCAACAATTTCCATATTCATATCTTTAGCATTGGCCATGAATGCCCTGCTTAAAGAACCTCTAAAACGGCCTGAGAAACCAACTACTCCTACACGGATACGATCATTAGCACCAATGATTCGACTGTAGTGCATAGCTTTTGAAGGAACTATACTTTTTGGTGCAGGAGTTGATTTGGCTTGAATTAGAGGAGAACTGGCAGCCAATGCAGCGGTTCCAAGTCCAATTTTTTTTATAAATTCTCTTCTGGTTTTTTCCATTCTTGCTCTTTATTATTTATTGATTAAAATTTGTGGTAACAGCACTCGTACTTTTAAAGCACTGATTAGTTATTGTTAATTAGAAAAGAGACGAATCTTAATGTTTCTGAACCAAACCTCATCGGAATGATCCTGCAATACTATGTGGCCAGCTCTTTTTTCAGGGAAATCGGGATTCCTTACATATTTACTTTCTTGAAAAAGTGAATCAAAACGGGCAGATCCAAGGTCATATTCAACCACCTTAACCCCATTCAGCCAATGCTCACCATGGTTCCCATTGAAAACTATGCGTCCTGTATTGAATTCTCCTACTGGCTTAAGGGTTTCATTTTCAGGAGTAATCATGTCATAGAGGGAGGCAGAAAGGTGTGTTGGATTTTGATTATCGGAATGGTTCACATCATCCAAAACCTGGTACTCAAATCCAAGAGCTGCATGAGACGGGCCTCCACGGGTGGAAATTTCTTCAGAAACATTATATTTAATACCACTGTTACCTCCCTGACTGATTTTCCACTCAAATCTTAGCTCAAAATCACGGAAAGTGTCAATCGTCATTAAGTCACCTCCTTTCAGGGGTTGGCCATCAGCCTGAACTGGCACACTTCCACTTTCAACTTTGTTTATGCAATCATCTTTAATTACCCAATGGGCCTCTGGTACTTCATCACGACCTAATCCGCGCCAGCCATTAAAATTTTCACCATCGAATAAAAGTATCCAGCCCTGTTGTTTTTCAGCCTCCGTCAATGAATTCACAACTGGCTCAGTGTTTTCCTCTTTCTTTGTGTTTGTTGTACAACCTACCACAAAGAATATGAGTAACAATGGCAGGAGGATTCTTGTTCTATTAATCATAATTTAAAGTTGTTTATGGTTATTTTTTGGAAAATTAGAATATTAATAGCTTATTATAATGGTAATTATTAATAGTTATCACAAAAAATTTAACCGGATGGCAGAAAATGATGTTTTCAAAATCAAGTTATTTTGCCTTTGGTACATTACTGGATATTTTTCTAAGTCTTAATCTATTTGATAAAGAGCATGGATGCCGGAATCCTGGTTTTCTCAATTTCAGGACCTGAAATAGATGATTCTAGAAGGTAGCCACCTCCAGCCTGGAAGTAATGGATTACGATGGAGTGCCTGCCTTTATTTAGATACAGAGATCCCTGCTTTTCAGTGGCACCGTGTGGACCATCGTTATCTATTATAATTTCATCATCTATATAGAACCTGCTTCCATCATTCGAATTAATGTAAAATGTGTATTCACCTGATTTTGGAATTTCAATTTTTGTACGTAAGATTAGAGCAAATTGATCTCTGCTTAAAGTAATGTTATCCAGGCTAATATTATATAAACTGCCTGATGCAAAGGGAGATAATGAGTTGAGATCAGGTATTTTATCCCATGCGCCAAGAAAATAATCATATTCAATCCCGTTTTCTTGCGGATCTATAAAGGTAAGAGAACTGGATTTTTCAGGGCTGGGGTTCATTCCAGATTTAAATACTCTGGCCTTAATTGTAGACGTTTTTGAGACATTAATTTCATTGGAAAATATAGGTGAATCAATACCTGGTTCCAGCCCATCAATAGTATATCGAATACTGGCACCTATGTGGTCAGTAAGAATTTCAACCTTAGCTGTATCTCGACTTAGCATTACTGTGTCAGAAGGGATGATTCTGGGTGCAGTTAGCATGGATTCTCTAAACAATTCGGAGGCGTCTTTTGATTTGAATTCATAATTCCCTGATGAAATATGATATTCAACTTCATTATTTTCTATCCCAATATATTTAATCGGAGGTTTTGTTTCAGGATCATTTTCGATGGCAATTACATTTGTTCTAGCCTTTGCAGGGACAAAAACAGTAGCCGTTGTATTTGCGGGAATGGATACTTTTAAGAACAAATCTTTATCTTTTATCTCCCATTTTGATTCAATTTTACCCTGTATGGATTCATAAACTGCTCCTGCATATTCTAAATTGGTAACAGGTTGTGGCTTGATTATGATATGCTTAAAGCCTGGATTTTCCTGATCTGGATTTATTCCGGCAAGCGAGCTGTAAAACCACTCACACACACTTCCAAACATAGGGTGACTGTGGGAAGCATCTCCCTGCCAGGTTTCCCAGATGGTAGTAGCTCCTTTGTCGATTTGATATCCGAAGCTCGGGAAGTCTCTTTGACTCATTAAAGTATATGCAAGGTCAGTTCGACCAAATCTACTCAGTACCTTTAGCAAGAGGGGAGTTGCCATCATTCCGGTATCAAAGTGTCCCTTTGTGTTTGTTTCAATATGGTGAACCAGGGTTTTAAATACATCATTTTCAAATTCTTCAGGAACAAGGCCAAAGCCCAATGGGAATACATTAGCTCCCTGGCGTCCGATTGAATAGGACATGGTTTCCTGATCTAAGTATTCATTGTTAAATGCAACTTTAGTTTTATAAACAAGATCTTCAAAGAGTTCTGAATCATTTGATTTATCCAGCAATTCAGATATTTCCGACATTAGTTTTAAGCAATGATAGTAATAGGCTGTACTTACAAAATCAGGAGGAATCTCAGTTTTTTCAGGGGGTACCCATTCGCCCAGGTTTTTTTCTTTGATAAGTCCGTTTGCCTGGACCCGCTGTTGTAAAAATCCCATCCATTTCTTCATTCCTGAGTAATGTTGTTCCAATATCCTGGTATCGCCATAGTAGAGATACATATACCACGGAATTATTACGTATGCTGCTCCCCAGGCTGTTCCACCGGAACCGCTTTGATAAGGTACTGTATTGGGTACATAGCCAGTTTTGCTATTTTGTGCATCGGCAATATCGTTCAACCATTTCGTGTAGAAGGCGGCCATATCGAAATTGTAAATGGCAGCATCTGCGGCAATTTGGCCATCACCAGTATAACCTCTTCTTTCACGGTGAGGACAATCACTTGGTACGCCTCCGTGCAAATTGCCTAACTGCGTCCATCGGAAGTTTTCATTTATTTTGTTAAACAGGGGGTAGGAACAGTTAAATTCTCCAACCGATTTAACATCGGTATTAACTATAATCCCCTGTAATGACTCAATTGTCATAGGTATAGCTGAGGAAACATCAACATAACGAAATGCATGCCAGGTGAATCGAGGTTCCCATATTTCTGTTTTCTCACCTTTCAATATATAGCTGTCTGTCTGGCTGTAACCTGGACCCATTTCTTCAATAAAGTTCATTTTTATTTCGGTTCCTTTGGGCCCATTCATCTTGATTCGGGCCCAACCAGATATCATTTGTCCCAGATCAAATCTGTAAATATTTTCCTTTGGATTCATTACAGAAATAGGATGAATGATTCCAATTATTCTATCAGGCGGGGACATTTGAGACATCAATTTGCCTTCAGGTGCTTTGGCTAATATAGCTGGTTCCCAATTGTTATCACTAAATTCTGCTGAATTCCATTCCTCCTGTTTTAGGCGGGCATCAAATATTTCACCTGAATAAACTCCATTGTGAATTATTGGCCCGGTTGATGCTTTCCAGGTTTCGTCACTCAAAACAATTTTCCTGGTGTCATCAGAAAACTCAATTTCAAACTGTGAAATAAATCTGGGAGTATTGTATGAATAGGTGATATCTTCTTTTCTTTCATTCTGAAAGAACCATCCATTTCCCAGGCATACAGCCAGTGTGTTATCACCTTCTTTTAGATAGTCTGAGATATCATAGGTTTCATACAAAGACCTGTAAGACATATTCATAACCCATTCCTCTTGGAAGCTTGTTGGTTCTCGCCAACCATAATTGGTATGGTTTGGCGACAGCACATGATCTCCAACCTTTTTGCCATTGATATATAACTCATAGTATCCCAGACCACTTATATATGCCCTTGCTTTTTTAATATCATCAGATATGCTTATATCTTTTCTAAAATAGTATGCCGGATTATGTCTCTGAGAGCCAGTATTCGGTGGGAGTTTCATACTAATCCATTTTGCCTGCCAATCAGATGGAAGGATGCCCATTTCAAATTTTGCTGGATCACTCCATTCTGACGGATTTCCAAAGGCATCCCAGATCTTTACTCTCCAGAATACCTGCATACCTTTTTGCAATTTTTCTCCATCGTAGGGAATATGTATGGACTGACCAGACTTAACCCTACCTGAATTCCAAAGATCAGCCTTTTCCGGATCAAGTAGGATCAGCTTAGAAGCAGCCAGGACCTGGTATGCAGTTTGTTTCTGGGCCTGGAATGGAGATGATAATTTCCAGCTCAGGCGAGGATCTGGAATATCAATGCCAAGAGGGTCGGATTGATATTCACATTTTAATTCATTAATTGATATTTGATCTCTTTTGCAAGCGGTTGCCAGGCATAAAAAAACCAGAAGAAAAAAATAACTGTGTTTCATTATTACTTTATTCTTTCGTTGATTTAGAATTTTGCATTTCATCCCAGGATAACCTTGGTAGATAATAAAAGAATCCATCTTCAGCACCGATCAGTAAATCCGGGATACAATCCTTATTCCAGTCAACAGTTGTTGGTGAAGTACTGTGACCTCCTAAAATTACAGAGCTAAGATCACCAATATATTCAAATTTAAAGTTTTCGTTACTACCTGTATTTCTATAGAGGGCTGTGCTGATGGTATTTACAAGTAGATCGTAATCCCCATCTTTGTCCCAGTCAACCATATCAATTTTTCGACGTCCACTTCCGCCTGCTTTCTTTTCGTTGAGTTGAAGGGGATTCCCCCTGGTGTCATAGAATATCCTGGATCCGGGCTTTAGTATAAGTTTATTGTTCTTCATTTTTCTCTCAAAATAACTCAGGTAGCCTTCATGATCAATTAAGATAAGATCATTCAGATTATCCATATTCAGGTCAAGCACTATTGGGCGTGTTCTCCATTGAACAACAAGCTCATTTAAATTGGGATTCCACCAGTTCCATGCAGGTTTTGGAGGCTTATTGGACCAATCCACCTCTACACTTTTTGCTTCGGCAAGTACTGGTTCTGTTTTGGATCCAATATTTTCAAGCCATAATATCTTTCCAACAATGCTATTCACTATTATATCGGGTAAATCGTCCATATTCCAATCGGCGACGTAAGGTACGGTATATCCCCATTTGGCCTCTGCCGGTCCCTGAATGGAGAGATTTTCTCCAGCCATTATTCGGAAAACTTCCTTTCCGGCTTTTAGCCTGACTGGTTCCGCCCATTTTGGAGGATTCCCCCCATCAAGGTTTTCAATCCATTCAACATAACCAGCTGTATTTCCAGCAATTATATCTTCGTCCCCATCTCCATCCCAATCATAGCTGCAAGGGGTTGATAAAGCTCCACTTTTTACATATTCAGCTCGCTGTTTAAAATAAGTTGGCTCAGCCAATAAGGGCTTGCCACTTTTATCGGAGCCAATATTTTCAATGATGACCACACGGCCATCTTCTTTACCAACAATTATGTCTAGATCACCATCTTTTTCCCAATCATAGACCACTAGTTCAAGCATTTCCAGTTCAAGATGAATAATCTCTCCATTTACCTCTAGAAATTGACCGGACGTATATTTAGGTTTTGTTCGTGTTCCAACATTTTCAAAAAAAGTTATTCTATCGAGAAATTCACCACAGATAAGATCCAGGTCTCCATCGCCATCCCAATCAACCAGATTTGGAGAAGGCCTACCAAATACATCAAGGGGAGCATCATTCGCCAGGATCTGTTCTGCTTTTCCATACTTTGGGTCTTTGTTGCTGCCCATGTTCTTCACCCAGTATACATAAGCATGAAGAGGGCCATTGGTCCATTTTCCTTCAGAATTATAAGCGTCATCCCAACCATATTCTCTCCAATCACTGGCTCCAACAAGCAAGTCGTTTATCCCATCTCCATCGTAATCTGCAATTTTCCATTGATTGGCCCTTCCGCTGTAAAATTCTTGCTTATACTTAATTTTTTTTGGCTTACTATATTTCTGACTTAAGAAATCAGGATACATTGTTCCAGGGGTACAAACCACCACTTGCTTATTAAGATATGAAATGGCAGAATTTTTTTTGCCGGCTGCAATTCGAATTCCAGAAGAAAAAATATTATTCCCTTCATTTTCAAAAAAATAGAGGCCATTGGATGGTTTATCTGTGGTGGATACGAGCAGGTCGGTGTCTCCATCATTATCCCAATCCATGGGAAAGGGGTTTGCCCAGAGACCGACACCCAGATCTACAACAAGTCCTTTATTGTTGTATTTTAATCGTACATCATCAGGTTTCTTGCCCTTTTTTAAAAGAGCAAAGCCTGCCAGAAAAACAGACAATACCAGAATATAAAGGGGGTATTTCATTACTCAAATTTTATTGAATATAAACTTGCATCTTTTAGTCTGAACTTTAATCGGACGGCCTTCCCCGAGAGATCTTCTAAATTACTTTTATTTTTCCAGCTTACAGCTCTTTTAATTTCATTTCCAATTATGGGGAGTGACTCATCAAATGAAAAGCCATCTATTGTTGTTCCATTGATATTTTGAATCTCTACCTGGACTTCACCAGCTGCAGAAGTAGCATAATTTAAATAGAGATTTTCTCCATTGAAAACAAATGGTTTAGTGAGTATTTCTCCTCCTGCATATGACGCTTTTAATGATGTAAATCCATCTAATCGAAGTGAATAACGTCTTATATGAGAAGTTGGCTGCGCATAATTTTGGTTCACATAAACTGACATTTCAGTTGAACTGGTCTGAACAACATTCAAAACAGGATAATTGGATCGTGAAACCCAGTTTTGGAGGCCAATTCCCGGTTTAATGAAAGCTTCCATAAAGGTACGTTCATAATGCGAACCTCCCCTGGAGGTTATGAGAACTACATCGGAGCAATCTTTAAAATACTTGGGGTTGACATTTAATTGAGTAGCCTGTTCCTCAGTTAGTACCTGACGTTTGGGCATAAATCGTGCAGCAATAGCAATGTATATTTGCGGTGCCCGTAAATAGGGATGCGTTTGATTAGTGTACAAATGCTCTCTGGGGGAATTGCCAAAATCCATTTGAACCGACTCACTCCATTGAATAAAGTTTTTTGATGTAGCTCTGCTAACTGTCCTGACCCCTGAGTATCCGTCTTCTGTCCAGGTGCGGAAATAGCAAACATAACATGATTCTGATTGTGACCAGAATACTACATTTTGTGAATCAAAAATTCCATTGGTAAAGATTGGCTCATCTTTGATTCTTTGCCATTGAATGCCATCCTCCGATATGAAACCAAACAATCCGGTCTTTTTCGTACCTGCTACCGCTTTATATCTCTCCGTTTTGGGAATGCCAGGTTTTGTATCCAGGAAAGGGGAGAAGTTATGGCTAAAAGGAGCCTCATTTGCAAGGATTACATTGTTGTTTTGTGTCCCTGCAATCTCATAGATTCCTAAATTGGGTTTTGTCCAGTTTATTCCATCTTGTGATTCAGCATAACAGGTAGTTTCGTTATTGCTGCCATCCTGGCCAGCTTTTGGTAAGCCCCGATAGTACAGACGGTAGAGATCATTGTCCTTTATAATTGTAGCATAGCCACAGAAGGGGCCTTCCCAGGGCCGGTCAAAAAAGAGCACTGCTCCTTCATCCTTTGGTTCGTTCAGAACTAATTGAACGTTCTTTAATTCATCGATCAGGAATGTATCAATAAATAACTCCAGACGGGAACCGATATCTATTATTTCAGGGTCTAGAATATTGTCCTTTTGGCCTTGTTGACTATAAAGAAGAGAAGATATGATAAATAGTATGGAGAAAGCAAATGATTTCATTTTTAGGAATAGCTTATAATATTATCACTTCTTAAGTAGATTTTTCTTCACAGGCCTAATTTGATCAACAATCCATCTTCGCATTTCCTGGCCTTCTTTTGTTTGCTGAGGGAAAGAGATAAAATCAAGTTCAAATCCCAGTTCTTTTTCCAGGCGCAAGGCAATGATTGGCCAGATTAGCCCGATATCGCCAACCACTGGGATACTTTTTTTCAATCTGGCAAAACCTGACATTTCCATTCTAAAAGGTACCTCCATTAACTTGGTTTTTGGTAAGCCTTTGTCAATTGCTTCCTGCACAATTCCTGCCTTTTTCTCAAAATCCCAGGCTTTTTTTAAGTTGGGATCCAAATCAATACGGATCAGTGTTTTTTCTTCAAGACTATAAGTTGATTCTCCCTGCCATTTTGCCCAGATACCATGTCCGGTATGGATTTCAAAAGGCCCATCGTGAATTTCCTGGGTCAATGCAACTGCCGATTCTATAATAACATCTGCAGCATCCATCATTTTTGCAATTCTATTTGACCGGTCTAAAATGGAGATGGAATCGCCAATGGCTATTCCCACCATACCTCCTCCGACCAATTGTGGAACTGTAACAAGCACAGGGATATCTCGTTGATAACCGGCACCCAGCATGGTTTTGGGGTCGGCTCCTGAACCAACTATATACTCAAATGGAACTTCTCCCTTTTTTGCCAGTTCCAGGATTTCATTTGCAAGCATTTCTGTTCTCAGGCCCAAGGGATACGCCATGTTCCCTGCCGCTTTGATGATTATTTCTCCTCCTTCGTTCAGGGTTCTTTCTATCAGGTCTGAGTCAATCTTCATCTCATCTTTAATTTCCTCTAAAAACTCACTTTTCATTAAAGAAACTTCGAAAATATCTCCATTGGGTAAGATATCCTTTGAAAATCCCAGCTTTTTTCCATCAACTCTTTTTACTTCATCCAATACTCCTGCCATCTCATGGGCTACTACCGCAGAGCTGGTTGTAACACCATCAATTATTCCCTTGTGAATCAATTCAGCAATTAAAGTGCTTACCCCTTCATGGAGGTTGGGTCCACTACCTGTGACAACAACTACTTTTCCTCCTTTTTTCTTGGCACTGATAATTTGGTCTACAGCCTGTTCCAGTTGTTCTTTTGTTGAATCCGGTAGCAAATTGTACAATTCTTCAATTTTGTTCCTGCTTTGATACATGTTAAATTGCTCTGTAAAGATTTTTATTTTGAAAATTGTATTAGGTTTGGAATCGTGAAGCTAGTCTTTTGAATAAACCAGATTTCCGGCAACAATTGTTTTTTGGATAACCATTTCATTCTTTTCGATAGTAAACAAAATCAGGTTCGCTAATTTCCCAGGACTAATCTCCCCAACATTCTCTAGTTTAAGATGTTCTGCTGGATTTATGCTTGCCATTTGAATGGCATCTTTTAAACTACATCCGGTAAATCGTATCATATTTCCCACACATATGCGAACGGGAGAGGCGGCACCAGCCAACACATTTTCCGCTGGAAACTTTATTACATTTGGGGTAAGTAATACGGTTCTTTCCCCTCGCACATATTCTCCGGGTTCCAGTCCGGCTAAATCGAGAGCATCAGAGACGAGAATGGTGTTTTGTACACCTTTCACCTTATAAAAACTTCTTACCTCTTCCTCTGTCAAATGGAATCCATCGACAATAAGGGTTATGGAGAGTCTGTCATCAGAAAGTTGTGGCCAGATTGGATTGTAATGACGGTTGATCATATTGGCACAACCATTTCCCAGGTGGGTTGACAAAGAAGCTCCAGCATCAACTGCATCCCGGATATTTACAGATGAACCGTTATGATGCCCGAGTGAGACACAAACCTCATGTTCAGTAAGCTTCTGAATAAAGGGTATAGCACCATCCATTTCCGGAGCAACTGTAATCATTTTGATATTATTGTCAGCTGCTTTTTGATATTTTGAAAATTCTTCCCAATCTGGTGGTCGAATATATTTTTCCAGGTGGGCCCCTCTGTAACCCTGAACCGGTGATATATAGGGACCTTCAAGATGAAAACCAGGTATAGACCAGCCCATTTCTTTATCTTTCATGGCTTCAGCCAGAACTGCAAAATTTTTCAAATAACGGTCATGATCATAGGTGATAACCGTGGGTAAATAACTGGTTACACCCTCTTTCCACAAGGCTTTGGTGACTTTTCGAACACCTTCAATAGTAAGATCTTCTCCTGTAAAGTCTACGCCCATATAGCCATTAATTTGAATGTCTATCAATCCTGGTGCAATAAACATTTCAGGTAGGCCAGTATCGGAGGATAGGCGGTCTATCTTAGTGATTTTACCTTCAGATATCTTTACACTAATGGGCTTATTGTCAAGATAAAATATGCCCTCAAGAGATGAAATTGATTGTTGTCCGGAAACCAGGGAAAATAAACCCAGAAAGACAAAAAATAGTATTGCTTTAAAATTTCTCATTTTACCTAATATTTTTTATAAAAAGTACAATAAAATATTCAGAAATTCAATTCGAAAACGAGAATATCCTACTTAGAAGAGCCTGAAGAAAAAGCATTTTCATTTAGCCTCCAATGGGTACTCATTAAACTGGTTTTTTCGCCCTCCTGATCAATCTGATAATACACAGTTAAGATAGAGCCATCTTCAAGCTGGATGGAAGCTGGATAACCAAGGTCTGAGTTCTTTGCGGGATGTATCATAATTTGTTTTTCTGTTTTCCAAGTTTTACCTCCGTCCTTGCTTATACAGGCCATTTCTCCATAAGGTTCTCGGCGAACTCCATATGAATTCAGAATCCATCCATTCTTAAGTTGAATTAAATGAGGGGGGTAGCCCCAAATGTTTGTTTTATAGCTGGTGGTCCAGGTTTTTCCCCCGTCGAGGCTCTCTGATTGCCTTAGATAAGATTGATCCCTGTCTTTGGGTTGATATCGAATCATTGTTACAAGTTTCCCATCCTTAAGTTCAACCACGTGTGGTTCATGTGCATAAGCTATTTGATCCTCACTATTTAAGGGGATAGTGGAGATTAACTCCCAGCTTTGACCATCATCGGTTGACTGTTCAACACCAATTACTTTCTCATCATTTTTATAGGCAGTGCCGACATACAATAATTTTCCATCGGAAAGTTCAATGGGTCCATGTGGTGCAGAGACCATTTGTTTTACAGGCTCTTCCCAGGATTGACCTCCATTTACTGACCTTCTGGTCCAGTTCCCTATCCAGTATTTTTTAGTCTCAGGACCAAGTTTTTCAGCATGACGCAACCAGGAAGGATTTCTATCATAATATTTTTTGGTATCAAAGGCAAGGGAAGTAAACCAGCTTACCAACAAGCTGCCGTTTTTAGTTTCAAGGATACCAGCATCCCGGTCATCCAGGGGTGTGTTGTTTATTGTTTCAGGGTCACTCCAGGTTTTTCCATTATCCGTACTTCGAATCATCTGTGTAATTCCATAGGGGCAAACATGTGCATCACGGTTACCAGAAAAAACTACCAGCAATTCCCCTGAATGAGTTTTAGTAATGGAGGGCCAACCAATATAACGATCCGCCTGTTTACAAATTACTTTTGTTTTTATTATTTCTGCGGAGGAATCCTGATCCGATTGGGCTTCTACCAGGAATGGAATCAATAAAATTATTACAGAACTAGTGATAGTTTTTAGCATCGGTTGAAATTTTAAGTTTTATCTTAAATGGCTACATTTCATTTTATCAAATACCTGGAATTAATCTAATAAGAATTATTCACTAATTTCATTCCAATCCAAATCCATTACGAAGATTTGTAGGAAATCTAATCCTTCCGCATCCTTCACAATAACTCCATCCTGATTTTTAGTTTCTACTCTTATTGTATAAGCGAGCCTGTTTCCATCTCTTGAAACCGCCAGTTGTCCACGATCGAGCTTGTCATTTGATAGCTGTAAAGTCTTTCCATATGATTTTCCCTCTCCGACAAATGAGGAAAATATATTGCCATCACTTATATAAAGGAGCCAGTTATCAGAATTATGCCAGCGGACTGCTTCAGAATTCTTTTTGAGTTCTGTTACCTGTGAAGCTGTTTTTTGAGATCCGTCAGAATTAATCATAAAAACCTGGTTTATCCCGTTTTCATCTTCAGCTATAAACGCAATTTTCTGTCCATTAAAAGACCCTCTTACAATACCGTCTACTTTCATCCCTGTGGTTAAGCGCCGAATAGAAATTCCATTTGGAGGAGAGGGGTATAAGGATGAAGTTCCAGCATCGGATGTAGAAAGATCAATTTCCAGGGGGATATCAGCCACAAATAAGTCATATTGATAATCTATTCCATTTTCCGCCCTGACCTTAGCGATAAATGCCCGCATTGTGCCTGACTCATCTACCCATGAATCACCATATGCTTTTTCAATTTCACCAGGAATGGATGTATTTTTTTTTGCAGGTTTCAAAATAAGAGCAAAATAGTGAGTATATCCTGCAGGAGTATTCTTATCTGCTTGCATAAATCCAATGGTACGATCGTAATCCAGGACCAGGAAATCATCGTAAGTGAAGCCGATGCGATTTCCATTTCGTGTATATTCATGACGATGAGTTCCTCCGCGTTGAGCTCCAGGTGTGGTGATTTCATTATGCACATCACGCATATCAACAGTATTTGTATTCTGCTGGCCATCACCATCCACTTCAACCCCGGTGCGATTACGAATACCATAATATCCACGATCTTCCACTTCGTCTAATAATGGGCCATGAATAAAAATCACCTTGTTTTCTGAAGGATGATATGATACAGCAGCAACACCAGGAGCAGCATTCTTACCTGTAACATAGGGAGGTTCCCAAAGAATTGTTTCCTTCCCCGTTTCAATTTCGGCCTTTTCTATTGATTTTGAATTTGCCAGATCAGAGTTAAAAATGGTCCTTCGAGTATCATAGCAAAGGAATTTATCATCGGGTGAAAAATTGTCGTTGTTGTCCAGAGCATGTGTTTTTGGAGAGAAGGTGGCTTGTTTTTCAGTCATTGGAATAACTTTTAACTTTTTTATTGAATCGCTACTACATTGCGTCAGTATTACAAACCCAATAAAAAAAAATAAATATCTGGTTACTATCCTGGTCATATAGAATTATTGAAGAAGTCTATCAATTTATTCTCCTGGACCGATGGCATCCACATACCTGCCTAACCAATATGGTAAGAGGTAGACATATGGGGGATATTCCCTGCTGCCATTATTCCCTCCATTGTTCTGATATTCGCCGTTATGCAGGTGCATAGGGCGCTCATCTTTGGGCAATACCTCCTTATACTCCTGTCTTCTGAAGTTCGGTTCAATCCTGGTTAAGTCCTGTCGATGCTTGTTTTCAACCCTCCAGGAAATGAGGTCGATAGGAAATTCTTTTAGCCACCACACTGATTCTTCAAGATCATAATCATCACCTCCTATCATTGCGTAGAGGAAGTTCCAGAGTGGATTTTTCTCATTTCTTTCAATTTCCCAATGGCTTTTTGCTGATTCAAAGAATCTCTCTTTTAATTCATCGTCAAAAGCATAATTTACAAATCCAGGAATTGTTAGAAAATACATTTCATCATCGGAATGATTCCAGGAATCACTTAAAAACTGTCCCTCAACTTTACCAATAATTGTTGCAGGATAACTTGCATTGTCGTCATAGCCATAATTATCCATAAGTTCAAATGCCTTTTCTTTGTATATTTCCTCTCCTGTAAAATGGTAAGCTGTTTGGAGGAAGGCAAGGATCAATGTAGAATTCAGTCTGCGATCACCTACATTTATTGGAAAATTATTAACATAATCCGGGTTCCATCTTCCCCATTGAGTAATTTCTCCATTCCAGGTGACCAGATACCAATCGTGTTCAATAATATGGTCCATTTCTATTTTAATCTGGTGGATGGCCCTGTCTCTCCATTCTTTGTCGGGAACTATTTCTGCAAAAAGAGCATAAACAAAGAAATGGCCGCATGACTCATCGCTACTGGTAGTGGATTTCCACCTCCATCTTTTATCATCGGTAAGTCTCCATATTTTTTCATCCTCAGGCATATTTGGATCTCTATCACTTGATTGGTAGGTGTCGATCTCATAGGTTCTGGCAGGAAAACCAGGAATTCCACTTATTTCGGTAAGCCTTTCCATGGCTTCAAAAGCTTCATAGGCATTTTGCAGGGCATCTTCAGATTTAGTTGCTCCATACCGAAATAGTTCCCCTGCCAGATACATAGAAGTCCATAGGCCGTCATTATCAGTATCATGCAACATGGCAGTAGAAAGGTCTCCAGGTGTAGTTAAGCTAGTTTCTGATTGGAATCCAAAACGAATATGACGTAAACGCTGAACCTCTTGAAAATATTCGGCTTTCTGAGCCAGTGTAATTTCTTTGAATATAATTTTGCTTAAACCAGTCTCACTCAGCACTAGTACACTGTTTTCAGGTCCCTTTGAAATATCAACTACTTTATCATCTACCAACCAGCGTTTGGATGCATAATAATTGTACTTACCATCTTCACGCAATGTGAAGGCACCATGTGAGGAGCCAAACCAGAGTTTACCATCAATTTCGCGAATACAGGATATTTTGGTATTGGGAAGTTTTTGGTCCAGTTCAGATATTGGCTTAAAAGAAGTAGCATCTATATAGTATATGCCATCAACTGTTCCAACCACAATTTGATTTTTCTTATTAAAGATAGCAATGGCTGTAATGTTTTCACCCTCATGCTTTTTTGTTAATTTCTTTTCTGCAGGGTCAAATACATAAATAGTATTGTTTGATGAAATTAGAAAACGCGATTTACTCTCATCATACTGAACTTCAATAGGATTTAAGTTTTTGATGTTCTTATTCCAAATTTCCTTTCCATCTTTGAAAAAAGCCAATTTCCCATCCTCAGCCAGCAATATAGAAAAGTCTCTACCAACACAAAAGGTGGAACTATTTGGCATATCATGCTCTATATAAATTTTCCCGGCCCAGGAGTTACTAAATACCGCCTTATCCGTTAGATAGAAGAACTGATTCTGACAGATTTCAATTGCCTTGATTTTTAAATCAGACATGAAAGGATAGAGCTGATCTTTTACAAGTTGTTTTTCCCAGGGTTGGAATAGCCCATTGGTAGTCAAAACACTAATGATTTTATTCCTGTCGCTGCGCACCTGGAATAAATTATTTTCAGAAGATTGTGTGCCTAGTTCGTATTTCTCAGCAAGGTCTTGGATATAAGGAACATCCTCGTACTTTTGGGAAAATAGAGATTGTGCCAGAATTAATCCAATTAAGATGAATTTTGATTTCTTTAAGTATTTCATTATTCGAGTTGTTTTTAATATGAGTTAGTTTGCTTTATATAATATTTTAGTTTTTGTTCTTTATCCAATCAGAAGTAAAGGCGGCATGTTTTATGGTTCGATCCTTAGCTAGGTGATACGAGTACGTAACATGAATTAAGCCATCTCTCGATTGAATTACTGAAGGATATGCAAAA
>JASJGS010000031.1:0-4441 GCA_033791445.1 Bacteroidales bacterium
ATCGGGATCTTTTTTCAGGATTTAAATCATGGCGGCGAATTTCATCGCTGGCAACACCAATGGCAATACCATCAAATCTTACACATTCTTTAATTTCAACCGGACCATCTCCAAAGACTACCAATTCTTCCCCATTTAAATTGTTATCTGTGATAATTTTGTCAATAACCATTTTCTTGGAATACTTATTTATGTCACCCACCGAGCCATGAATTTCACCCTCAAACAGGTCTGCATATCCGAGTATTTTGGCTTCATTTAAAACATCCTCTATGTCTGTTCCACTAGCCAGATAGAGTTTTACACCCTTTTCTTTCAATCGGGTGAGAAATTCAACAGCTCCTTTTAGTGTATAATCTTCCACCGATAATTGTCCGTTAGTGAGTTTTTCCAGCCTCTTATTGACCAGTTCCATCAGTGCTTCGTTGTATATTTCCTTATATCCATGTTTATCCAGAATTTCTTCCTTTGGAACATAATTAAACTCATCTACCATATTTACCAAACCTTCCATCTGTACAATAGTTTGGATACCGGTTGACATGTCAATAAACTCCAAAACCTGTTTGCGAACTTCCTGCAAAACTGAATTGTCAACAGAATCAAAATGCTTACCGAGGATAGCTTTCATCATTACCGGTTCCATAACCTGTTCCCAGCCCTGTCTCAGGGTACTAATGGTTCCATCATGATCAAATAATATATGTTTTGGACTTCCCATCCTTGAGATGATGATCTCCTGGCAGATTTCTATCTCAGAGTCTGGCAAATAATTTGCTAATCGAATATCGGAAGCCAGCTCTGGCATATAGTTGAAATCTGCATTTTCCGATAAGGCAACTATTTCTTCTCCTGATGCTGTTCCCGTGGTATATAACTTCTGGACAGTAACAGCGGCTGCAAAATTGGCGAATTTGGCGGCTTCTGATGCTTGTATTCCTGCTGCAAGACAAAGTGTTAAGGCACTGATGGTAGTATCACCCGCTCCCACAGTGTCCAATCTTTTTAACAATTGAACACCTGGAGTTTCATTGATGCCAGTAGAATCTATAGTGATAATCCCACGTGAGCCGCAGGTAACAAAAATGGGTTTCTGGTACTGATTAAAAACATTAGTTCCATACTTTTTTGCATCAGCCATGGAGATGAAGTCACCGGGTTCTTTATCAAGCTTGTTTAGTACAGCGGTTTCAATCTCATTTGCCTTCCGGTATACATTTCTGAATTGTGCATTAAAATGCCTAGAGTCCAGAACAACAATCTTGTTGTTAAATTCTTCAAACAGTTTATTGGCTTTTTCAATGAAACTTTCATTCGTAATACTTCCAGGTACCTGTTGATTAAAAATTAGGGCATCAAAATTTTCCAGGACAAATCTTAGATTCTTCAGAATTTCGGTATCCGTTTCTTTGCTACGCTCGTTTTTTAACCCAAAGTCAATTCTTGGATCTTCCTTCTCTCCATAATATTTTTTGGTATAGGTATAGGTATCAAACTTGGCTTTTTGAAGTGTAAGCAGGCTGGTATCCACACCCATTTCCTGCATTTGGGAATTCAATTCTCTTCCATGAATATCATTGCCCAGCACTCCAACAACTTTAATTTCTGCTGGTTTTAAGGCCGCCAGGTTCGCAACTATATTACCAGCTCCTCCTGGAGAGTATGAATGCCTGGCAACTGCTTCTGCTTGCAATCCAGTTTCCACAGAAACTTCTGAGCCATCCGAATCCATTAGCCAATAGGCATCAAGGCAAAAATCACCATAAACCGCAATCCTGGCACTATTTATTTTTTCGAGAATTTCGAGTATTCGTTTTTCGTTCATTTTATATCTCCGTTCAAGAATTATTTAATAATGAAAAATTTATGCTTACATTATACTAGCTCGATTAACTTTTTATACAATATGGGGATGGTTTGTTTTTGATCCCCGCCAATATAATAACCTTTTCCCCCATATGCTTCAGGAACTCGTGTAACAATACTTTTCTGATCACGATAATAATAACCAACCTTTGAATCGTTTTTGATATGATCAGAGTTGTAGGGCCTCAAATCAAAGTTGGCTGTAATGATCTTATTGGGGACTTTCCCAATATTTCCTGCCATAGATGCAGCTTTCAAAAAGACTTCCGGACCTGTCACGGCACTCCCGACATTTAGAATTAGCCCTCCATCTGTAAACCTGGAGATTTCATCAGCATACAATAGAAAATCTCGTCCGGAGCATCCTCCTTTGGTCTCACCATCGAAATAGGGGTGCTGATCGGTGACATCTGTTCCAATTCCTGCATGTACCGTAAAGGGTATTTTCTTTCCGTAACAAATTGCCTGCAAGCTAATCTCAGGATATTTGAAATCTATGCTTCCTTTTTCCAGGCCCAGGATCTTTTCTACTTCTTCCCGAAAAGTTGAGTCAAGAATCAATTTTCCGATTGACTCTCCATAGCCCAGTTTTTTTCTGTTTCCAAGCATCAGGGCTGCATTAATGTAGTTGAATTCAAATGCCATTCCGAACTCCCCTTTTTCTAAAGCCTGTGGTACATATTCACTTGTTTCTCCAATGAGTCCTAATTCAAAATCATGTATAGAGGTTGCTCCATTGCCTGAAATCATTGTAAACAGGTCTTTATTAATCAGGTCTCCCAGCAATTTACTTAAACCATTTTTTACAAGATGAGCACCGGTAAAGAATACTACTGGCTTACCTGCTTGTTTGGCCGATATAATCTCTTCTGCAAGAAAATCAATTCTGCTTACTGTTTCTTCTGGAAGGTTGGTATTAACTCTGTCAATACTATCAGGATCAATGAGGTCATTTAACTTTACCTTATTGTTTCTACCTGATAGGGGGTAGGTTTTAATTTTCGAAGGATCAAAGATCTTGTATTGTCCTTTGTATTCCATATACGTTTTCTTAAGTCAAACTAAATATTTGGCCAACTTTATTTCACTTTAAAACTAGTTATAAAAATAAATAAGCCATAATAAAATTATGGCTTATTTAACTACTATGATTAAAAACTTATTAGTAAGGATTTCCAGTTCCCTGGACTAACCAGAATTTAGACCATGAACTGTCCTTTCCATCCTGAGCAGTAAAGCCTGTTTCCTCAAGACCTTCAATTGCATTCAGGTAGTTTGTATTATTTCGGTTTTTCTCGTCATTTCCATAGAGGAAACGCATAGGCATGGCATCACGTGTGGCGATTGGGCCCAATGTAAGATTCGGGAACCCGGTTCTTCTCCAGTCAACCCATGCTTCATGAGCAACGGTCCAGTTTGCAATCCATTTCTGCCCCATAATTTGTTCCAGTGATCCATCATAAGCAACACCTGCACCGGTAATGTAATCAGCAAAATCACCCGCAACATCCCATGTATTGAAGGAGGCTTCAATCCCTTTTTCATACCAGGCCTGTTGTGAGCCGCCAGCAGACCATCCTTTTTGAGCTGCTTCAGCCAAAATAAAACAAACTTCCGCATAGGATATAACCCTGGCTAATAACATATCGCCGCTACCTTCTTTATACATATCGTCCAGTTGTGAATTATGTACATTTGGACCACCCTGGATTACATTTGGATTTAGGTTCCAACCAGAACCATCACCTGTGGAAGACGCAATAGGCATACCCGGATAATTATTCGTATCAACCAATACTTTCCCAGCTGAAATATCTGCAGGCCATGTAGCTTCATCATATACAACCCAATCCCTTATAGCCATTGAGTCTGGATGGATATACCTTATTCCATCTACAATGATGTCAGCATTTGGAGATTGTGCCATTGAAACTTTAACAGGAATAACGGCAGGGTTAAACCAAACACCCAGTCTTGGGTCGTTTAACTCAATTAAAGCATCTCTGAATCCTGCACAAAGCTGAACCCTGTTAAAGCCACTTTCTGAAGCATCAAAGGCAACAGCATTTGGCCAGGCATCTCCAGAATAGGACCCTACAAATTCCATGGTAGCGTCGTCATCTCCTGATTCAAAGATGGGATATAAATTAGAATTACCTATAATTTCTTCTATCCCTGCCTGCGCATAAGCAGGAAGTTTGGCAGAAACATGCATATAATATCTCAGCATGAGTGAGTTGGCCATCTTCCTCCACATCATTGGATCACCACCATATATTAGATCAACGGAAGGATCGATACCTTTATAATCTCCAACAGATTTTGATAAAAGAGTATTCGCTGTTTTAAGGTCCTGAATAATTCCCTCATAAATGGTTTGTTGGTTATCGAACACTGGGAATAGGTCTTCCTGTTCTCCTTCTGCACCATTCAAAGCTGCTGTATAGGGTGCATCTCCCCAGGAATCAGCAATATAGGCGAAATTAAATGCTCTCAGAACAATGCCCATTCCCTGTTGAAATTCCATCCCCTCATCCACAGATCTATTGATTAGGTGATTTAGGTTTCTCAGGTT
>JASJGS010000032.1:0-11987 GCA_033791445.1 Bacteroidales bacterium
ACATAACTACCGATTGAATCTTTATATATTTTTAATGCCTTTTTATCGCATGATAAAAAGGCATTATTACGTTATAGAGAAATAGTATTTGCAGCTTCAACATTACGAATGATTATTGTCAACTTATTTTAATATTTTAGGGTATAGGTGATAAAGTTTTAAAAATTTTCAATGGCATTTTAAACCTTTTGATATTCGGAAGGTCTAAATGTTGTGTTTCAAAAAAATTTATGACTTACTTAACTTTATTACAAACTAAAAACATGAATCATGAAAACAAAGAAATTATTTAGTTTACTTACAATAATTTTGGCTGGTACCATATTCTTCAGCTCTTGTGAAAAGGAAGATGCAAACCTTTTTAACGAAACTGATCTGGCATTAGCAGAAGATGAAGCTTTATCCGAAACCTTATTTGATGACGTGATTGCCGCGGTAGATGATGCTGTACAATCAGTTGATGATATGATATTTGGTGGTGGGCTAAAGTCTATGATAGTATCTGAGGGATGTCCATTGGTAACGGTTGATCATCCGGATGAAGTCTATTGGCCCAAAGTTATTACTATTGATTATGGAACGGGTTGTGAAGGATTTTATGGACAAACCCGTAGTGGTATGATCAAAGTAACTATTAACGGGCGTTATCGTGAAGAAGGCTCGGTTAAAACCATTGAACTTATTGAGTATGTAATTAACGGTATCGCAGTTGAGGGAACAAAAACAATACAAAATCTCGGATTGAATGAGAACAATAATCTTGTTTTTTCGACTTCTTTAACTGGAGGAAAAATTACAACACCCAATGGTATTGTTTTATATCGTGAATTTACCCGTGAAAGAGAATGGGTTGCTGGTGCTAACACGCCCAATCATTTTGATGATGTATATTTTATTACAGGGAGTACTACTGGCACAAATTACCTCGGTGAAGCATATACAAGAACTATAACCAGTCCACTTGAATGGTCAGCAAGCTGTAAATTTATTAAAAGTGGAATTATTACCAGCGAGGTTGAGGAAAAAGAAACAATCACCCTCGATTATGGAGATGGAGCTTGTGATAATGAAGCGGTTGTTTCAAGGGGAGAAAAATCTAAAACCATTCTTCTAAAATACAAGCACAGATTAGTGCGACCTTAATTATCGTATGGAACCAAAACGGCGGATTAACCCGCCGTTTTTTTATTCTTATTATGAAGCTCTCAATATTTTTAAATCAATTTTCTCCAGCTTCTGTTTTGCAAAGCTTTTTGTCACCTGCAAGCTTTTCACTTTTGTTGATGGCAAATCAAACATGGGATCCATCATAACTGACTCACAGATAGACCTCAGTCCTCTTGCTCCCAATTTAAACTCAATAGCTTTATCGACCACGTATTGCAATGCTCCTTCATTAAAGCTAAGCTCAATGCCATCCATGTCAAACAGCTTAATATACTGTTTGATAATTGAATTTCTGGGTTCAGTGAGTATCCTCCGAAGGGCCTTCCTGTCAAGTGGCTTTAAGAAAGTTAAAACCGGTAGGCGTCCAATGATTTCAGGAATTAAGCCAAATGACCGCAGATCCTGAGGGGCAACATATTCCAGCAAATCCCTTTTATTCACCAACTCACGATTCTGTGAGGCAGAATAACCCACCATCTGGGTATTTAATCTGTTGGCAATTTTTTTCTCAATTCCGTCAAAGGCTCCACCACAAATAAAGAGTATATTCTTAGTATCAACTGGAATCATTTTTTGTTCCGGATGCTTTCGGCCTCCCTGTGGTGGGACATTTACCACCGCTCCTTCTAGCAGCTTCAATAAACCCTGCTGAACACCCTCTCCTGAAACATCTCTGGTAATTGAAGGATTATCACCCTTTCGGGCAATCTTATCAATCTCATCGATAAAAACAATTCCCTTCTCAGCTGCTTTCACATCATAATCGGCAGATTGTAGCAGACGGGTTAAAAGGCTCTCTATGTCTTCACCTACATATCCGGCTTCAGTTAAAACAGTAGCATCCACAATGGTAAAGGGGACATGAAGCATTTTTGCTATTGTCCTGGCCAACAAGGTCTTTCCTGTACCCGTCTCACCGACCAGAATGATATTTGACTTCTCAACCTCAACATCATCATCTTTCTGATTGACCTGCATGAGTCTTTTGTAGTGATTATATACAGCAACAGAAAGATATTTTTTTGCAGTATCCTGGCCTATTACATATTGATCAAGGAAGTTTTTTATCTCAACTGGTTTTAGGACTTTAACCTGGTCCAGGCTAAAGTCAGTTATTCCACGCGTTTCCTCCTCAACAATAGTGTGCGCTTGCTCAATACAATTATCACAAATATGCCCTGATATTCCGGCAATTAACAAGTTGGTATCCTTTTTCTCCCTCCCGCAAAACGAACACCTATCCATCTTATTTTCTTTCAAAATATAATAATTTTCACATTAAAATATTGATCCTTACTTTATGCAAAGATAATAAAAGACTGAAAATAAGTAACAAGGCTTAGGAAACGAAAAGAATATTTTAACTTTTCTGACGATCCAGTACCTCGTCAATCATTCCATATTCTTTGGCTTCAATTGAAGTCATCCAAAAATCCCGATCAGAATCTTTTTCAACTTTCTTAATGGTATTACCTGAATGCTTAGCAATAATTTCATATAGTTCATCCCTCAATTTCAGGATTTCTCTTGTAGTGATCTCCAGGTCAGAAGCGGGACCTTGAATTCCTCCCATGGGTTGATGAATCATGATCCTTGAATGCTTCAATGCAGATCTTTTCCCCTTGGTTCCAGCTGTAAGCAATACTGCGCCCATTGATGCAGCCATTCCAGTACAAATTGTGGCAACATCACATGAAATGTATTGCATAGTATCATAAATACCTAACCCAGCATGAACAGAACCTCCAGGTGTATTAAAGTAGATCTGGATATCTTTACCTGGCTCAGCAGAATCAAGATATAGCAATTGGGCCTGAATAATATTTGCAGCATGGTCATCAATTGGTAATCCAAGGAAAATTATTCGGTCCATCATCAATCTTGAAAATACATCCATGGATGCCACATTTAACTGTCGTTCCTCAATAATGGTGGGAGAGATATAACTGTTAAAAGTAGAAGTATATTTCTCCAATTTCAAGCTTGGTATCCCTAGATGTTTAGTAGAATATTTTTTGAAGTCGTCATGCATTTTCATAACAATTTTTATTTAAGATTTAGAAAAACAAAATAGTCGTAGTAGTTAATAAACAGTCTTATTTCTTTACATAGAGCTTGTTGAATTCATCAGCGGTAACTTCTTTGTCTGCCACTTTTACAAGCTCCTTAACATATTCTACAACCTTATCCTCATATAATTTTTCAGTCAATTTTTTTCTTTCTTCTTCCTTACGGAGCAATTCTTTTGCGTAATGCTCTAATTGGTCCTCAGGAATGTTAGCAAGGCCATATTGCATAAATTGCATCATGGTTACCTCTTTCGCAAATTTTAAAATGTCCTCCTCCTTCACTTCCAGATTCTGGGTTTGAACAATTTCATCACGAATTAATTGCCACTCAAGATCCTGCCTGAAATTTTCAAAGTCCTTTTCAATTTCTTCTTTGGTAAATTTACCCTCGTTGACTTTAACTAACCACTTGTTCAGAAATTCAACGGGTAATTCTAATTTCATTTTCTTAACCAGGGCTTCTTTAGCATCCACGACAAAACGCATTTCACTTTCCTTGTCAAGGTTTGCTCTAATATCTTTTCCTATCTCCGCCTTAAACTCCTCTTCTGATTTAATTTTATCCTTTCCATAGGCCTTGTCATATAATTCCTGGTTAACTTCAGCATTAACAAAGGAGGAAATTTCATTGATTCTAAAATCAAAATCACTCTCCAAGTCACCAACTTTTTCCTTATCAATTTGAAGAATACTGGCAATTTCAGTATCATTTGGGAAGGCTTTCTTTAAATCGAAGGTAACATGATCTCCAATTTTTGCCCCAATGAACTTTTTCTTAATGGACTCATCTTTCATAACTCCTAAAGAAAAATTCGACTTATCGGAATAAATAATTTCCTCAGACTTATCCTCACCCTTGAATTGCTTTATTTCGCCCGTAAGAAGTTCTTTTCCAGATTCAACCTTTTCACCAGGTAAATTTTCACCAAATCTTTTGGTGAAGTTATCCATGTATGAGTCAGATATTTCCTTGTCTATCTGAATGGTATAATAGGGTACCTTGTCTTTCTTAGTAAGATTTACTTCAAATTCAGGAGCAAGGCCAATATCAAATGAGAAGTCAAATTCTGTTTGAGTATCCCAATCGATAGGATCATTTCCTTCTTCTGATGGCATCGGTTCACCAAGAATTCGCAACTTCTCATCAAACATATATTTTGATAAGGATTCCGATAAGACTTTATTTACTTCCTCTACAAGCATTTGCTTATAGTACATCTTCTTCACCAGTCCAAAAGGCACTTTACCTGGACGAAATCCATCTAACCTGATCTTCTTCTTGTAATCCTTTAAAGCACTGTCTACATTATCACTGTAGTCGCTTTCACCAATTTTCACTTTCAAAATAGCGTTTAAATCGTCAATATTTTCTTTTGAAATATTCATTTTTAAGGTATCTGATTTAAAAAAAGTATGTAGAACTGCCTGGATGACAGTTCTACAGTTTAAGTGCGGATGAAGGGACTCGAACCCCCACGCCCGAAGGCACTAGATCCTAAGTCTAGCGCGTCTACCAATTCCGCCACATCCGCAAAATTCGTGGCAAAGATAATAAAGAAATTCTTGTATTTAATATATTTAAGCTGCAAAGAAGCCGGAAATATTCAGATAATTTACCATTATATAACATAGAACGCAATCAACAAATTGTTTTGGCTTATCATTCGGGAGGGGAGACAGGAATTAGATCAAAGCTAAATCTATATTCTTATATCTATCTTCTCAGTTCAAAGTTTTTACCAAGATATACTCTTCTTACTTCTTCATCGTCTGCAAGCTCCTCACTTGTCCCTGATTTCATAATCATTCCTTCATAAAGCAGATAGGCCCGGTCAGTAATTGTCAGGGTCTCATGTACATTGTGGTCTGTAATTAAAATACCAATATTTTTTTGTTTCAACTTAGAAACAATTTCCTGAATATCCTCAACGGCAATAGGGTCAACACCTGCAAATGGTTCATCAAGAAGTATAAATTTGGGATTGAGAGCCAGTGCCCTGGCAATTTCAGTTCTTCTTCGCTCCCCACCTGAAAGTTGAATCCCAAGGCTTTTCCTGATTTTCACCAAACCAAATTCGTCCAGAAGTGTATTTAATCGATCTCTTTGTTCTATTTTAGACAGGGGTGACATTTCCAAAACTGCCCTAATATTGTCCTCAACACTTAACTTTCGAAATACAGATGCTTCCTGAGCCAGATATCCGATTCCTTTTCGAGCTCTTTTGTACACGGGAAGGTTGGTAATTTCCTCATCATCAAGGAATATCTTCCCCTTATTTGGTGAAATCAAACCAACAATCATATAAAATGAAGTAGTCTTACCGGCCCCATTTGGACCCAATAATCCTACAATCTCACCTTGAGTTACATCAAATGAAACCTCCTTAACAACCGTCCGACTGCCATATTTTTTTACAAGATTTTCAGTACTTAATTTCATTTGCTTATCTACGCCTTAATCATTTTATGAAGTTAATACCAAAAATACGAAATCTCTTATTTTTAATATTAAAAGCTTCTAAAGATATATATTACTTGCTTACTTCTGGTGATTCAACTTCATCAATAACGATCTCATCATCATCGTCATCGTCATCCTTCTCAAAGCGGGCTTTTTCCTTTTTAATTATATTTCTTGAAATTGAAATTCCAATCTCATAAAGGAATATCAATGGAAAACATACCATTACCTGGCTAAAAATATCAGGTGGGGTAATAATAGCTGATAACGTGAGTATCACAACAAAGGAGTGCCTCCTGTATTTCTTCAAAAACTCTGGTGTAATCAGTCCAATTTTAGTTAAAAAATAAACCAGCACGGGCAACTCAAAAATTATACCAGAGGCCAAAGAAACAGATGCCACAGTTGAAATATAAGATCGCAGGTTAATCATACTAACTACCTCTTCACTAACTGAATATGAGCCCAGGAAATTGACTGAAAGCGGAACAATTAAATAATACCCAAACAAAATCCCAAGTAAAAATAAGAATGAGCTATAAAAAACTGCTCCTCTAGCATGTCGTTTCTCCTTTGAATACAAAGCTGGTTGCATGAACCTCCAGAACTCAAAAAAGATATAGGGAAAAGCGACTATTATCCCTACAATTAAAGATATCATCATGTGGGTCATAAACTGGCCTGCCATTTGTGTATTTATCACCTGAAAAGGGTTAGAATTAATACACAATGACTGAATATTTACCAGGTTGCCTAATTGACAGAACATGCGATTGGTAAAAAATTCCGGCGATTTTGGGGCCAGAATCACCTTGGTAAAAATAAAATCTTTGAAAACAAAAGCTACAATAGCGAATACCATCACAGCTAAAATCGACCTTACCAAATGCCATCTTAATTCTTCAAGATGCTCCAGGAAGGACATGTCATTTCCTTTTTTTTCTGCCATTATCTACCTCAAATTTTTCAATCCACAAAATTATTAATCTTAACGACACCTTTTAACAAATAATCAAAAAGGTTTAAAAATAAACCATAATAAATATTTCATCTATGATTGATCCAATCACCACAAGGATTTTTATCATCTAAGTATAGTGATCTGATTTCAAAAAATATATTTAAACATGCAAAGAAAATAAACTTATTAAATACTTATTCTTTTTAATAAAAATTATGTGTATTTTTAGATACGAAAGAATAAAAAGGGTCAGTATTTGTAAAAAACTGACATAATCCAATTCAATAAAAAACAATTTTGGATACTTTTTTACATAATAGAAAGAAACATTTATGACAGTCGGAGCTGATATATCACTTTCAAATTATTTAAAAAGATATTTTGGTTTTTCTACTTTCAAAGGAAATCAGGAGCCCATCATTAGAAATGTCCTGGCCAAAAATGATACGTTTGTATTAATGCCCACTGGAGGGGGAAAATCATTATGTTATCAATTGCCGGCAATGATTCTTCCTGGCACGGCCATTGTGATCTCTCCTCTAATTGCCTTAATGAAAAACCAGGTGGACTCCATGCGTAATTTTAGTGCAGAAGATGGAATCGCCCATTTTTTAAATTCTTCTCTAAATAAAGCAGCTATTCAGCTTGTAAAGGACGATGTTTTAAAAGGGCACACAAAACTCCTGTATGTAGCCCCGGAGTCTCTAACCAAGTTGGAAAACATTGAATTTCTTAAAAAAGTAAATATCTCATTTTATGCCATAGATGAGGCTCATTGCATCTCAGAATGGGGTCATGATTTCAGACCGGAATATAGGCGGATCAGACCTATTATCAATCAAATTGGAACTGGTCCAATGATTGCACTTACAGCAACTGCCACTCCAAAAGTTCAGCATGACATACAAAAAAATCTAAGCATGCTGGATGCGAATGTCTTTAAGTCTTCCTTCAACCGGCCAAATTTATATTATGAAGTTCGGCCAAAGACTAATGCCACAAGAGAACTAATACGATTCATAAAAAACAATACCGGTAAATCTGGTATTGTATATTGCCTTAGCAGGAAGAAAGTGGAGGAATTGGCGGAAACCTTAAAAGTAAATGGAATTAAAGCCCTTCCCTATCATGCAGGCATGGATTCAGCTACCAGAAGCTCAAACCAGGATAGCTTTCTAATGGAGGATGTTGATGTAATTGTAGCCACTATTGCATTTGGAATGGGTATTGACAAACCCGATGTTCGTTTTGTTGTACATTATGATATTCCTAAAAGTCTGGAAGGATATTACCAGGAAACTGGGAGGGCCGGTCGTGATGGAGGAGAAGGAAAATGCATAACTTTCTATAGCTACAAAGACATTCAGAAGCTGGAGAAGTTTATGGAGAAAAAACCAATTGCTGAACAAGAAATTGGACGACAACTTTTATTGGAAACAGTATCATATGCTGAGTCATCTGTATGCAGACGTAAACAATTGTTACATTATTTTGGTGAAGAATACCATGAAGGGAATTGCGAAACCTGCGACAATTGCTTACACCCCAAAACTCAGATAGAAGGAATGGACTATGTGGTTAAAGCCTTGAAAACTATCCTTTTGGTAAATGAAAAGTACAAAGCAGACCATGTTTCGAATATTCTTGCTGGAAAAGCAAGCTCTGATATAAAGGCCTATAAACATCATAAGATTGAAATATTTGGCTGGGGAAACGAGAAAGATGAAAAGTTCTGGGGAGCAGTAATTCGGCAGGCATTAATTAGGAAATTTATTATAAAAGACATTGAATCTTACGGACTTCTAAGACTTACTGACCTGGGAAAAGAATTTATTAACAATCCGTATTCATTAACGCTGACTGAAGATCACGATTATATGGACAAGGATGACGATGATCTGAGTTCATCTGGTAAAACCGGTGCAGTTGATGAGCAGCTGTTTAATATGTTAAAAGACCAGCGAAAAACAATTTCCAGGAAACTAAACCTCCCTCCTTTTGTTATTTTCCAGGATCCTTCCCTTGAGGATATGGCCATTCAATACCCAATAACCATAGAGGAGTTGCAAAATATTACCGGTGTAGGTGTAGGAAAGGCTAAAAGATACGGGAAAGAATTCATAGAGCTTATAAAGGCGCATGTTGAAGAGAATGAAATTATTCGTCCTCAGGACATGGTTGTTAAATCAGTCGTGAATAAATCTGGCCTTAAAGTTTATATAATTCAGGGAATCGACCGTAAGATGTCACTCGAGGATATAGCAAACTCTAAAAACATCGAAATGAGTGCACTTCTCGATGAGATCGAATCAATTGTGCAATCAGGAACAAAATTAAATATTGATTACTACATTAATGAAGTTCTTGATGAGGATCACCAGGACGATATCTTCGAATACTTCAAGGAAGATGCTGAAGATGAATCTATTGAGGCCGCAAAAGAGGAGCTTAGTGATGATTATACAGAAGAAGATATCCGATTGATGAGGATTAAATTCATGTCTGAAGTAGGGAACTAGAATCACACAAAATCATCTTTTTATTTATTCTTCAACCAAGAATCCATCTTGATTATTGTAAATCAATGTAATATTATTGATCTTTGATCGTCATATAAAAAACTCAAAAATAATCCCCGTGAATGAAGTTTTAAAAATTTCTGGTCTAACCAAACGATACAAGAATATTGTAGCCATTGATAATTTATCCCTCAACATTGAAAAGGGAAACGTCTATGGAATTTTAGGGCCAAATGGTAGTGGCAAAACCACCACACTTTCTATAATAACAGGTATTCTCCATCAGGATAGTGGATTTTTTGAATGGTTTGAAAAGCCCTTCACACCCGACTCATTAATTAAAATTGGAGCACTGGTTGAAACACCAAATTTTTATCCTTACCTGTCATTGTATAAAAATCTGCAAATAGTAACCCGAATAAAATCTATTGATGATGATGACATAAACAGGGTTTTGGGTAAAACCAATTTGTTACCCAGGAAGCATTCACGGTTTAGCACATTGTCACTTGGAATGAAGCAGCGTTTGGGCCTGGCTGCCGCCATGCTGGGAGATCCTGAGGTACTTGTGCTGGATGAGCCTACAAATGGTCTGGATCCAGAAGGTTTTGCAGAAGTAAGAGCAATCATTTTAAAAGAGGCTGAAGAAGGCAAAACCATATTATTAGCAAGTCATGTATTAGATGAAGTTGAAAAGGTATGTTCACATGTTGCCATTCTCAAAACCGGCAAAGTGATTAGCAATGGAAAGGTTCATGAATTATTGATAAAAGATGATATTGTTCGTATTACTACTAATAAACCAGACGAATTATTCGAGGCCCTTGTTCGGGGTGGTTGGGCAAAAAAGATTGATAAAGAGAATGATGAGATAATACTGACTTTAATGGATAATAAGTCGCCAGGTGAATTGAATGAATTTGCATTTAAAAATGGATTTGTACTTGAAAAAATTGAAATCACCAAACAAAGTCTAGAATCTCAGTTCCTCGAACTCGTTAAATAGAATACTATATTTTGATATCCAATTATAATGAAAAAACTATTTCAAATAGAGCTCATAAAAACACTAAATAACTCAACCTTTAAAGTGTTTTTGATTCTTCACTTGTTGCTTTTCCTTCTTCTCGTCTATGTTTTAACACGCGTTGATATTACTGCTCCAGGATTTAGTACGAAAAAAGTATTTATGTTTCCAAATGTTTGGGAAGTGATCTCATGGATGGCCAGCTGGTTTAACATGTTATTTCTGGGAATAATTATAATTGTCTTAACCGGGAATGAATTCGCTTTTAAAACATCCAGAATGCAGATCATGAATGGCCTGAGTCGGAATGAATTTTTGATTGGAAAGGGTATTGTGATTCTAACTGTAGCCCTTTGGGGACTGTTGATTGTTTTTCTAACCAGTATCATTACTGGTATGATTTACACACCAGATATAACTTTCCAGGTAGTTTTTCAGAACTCTCAATACATCTTAATTTATTTTTTACAGGCAGCTGCATATATGTTTTTTGCGTTGCTTATAGTGACTCTTTTCAGGTCAAATGCCCTCTCAATAATGATGTATTTATTAATATTTATATTAATTGAGCCCATTATCCGGGTATTCTTCCCAAAGGGAGCAAGGCCATACTTTCCGACCAAAGTTTTGAAGGACCTAACGCCCATGCCGGAATTTCTATCTATTACATCAGATTCCGAGATGATTGATGCTGCCGGACAGAATCAATTTGATTTGGATGTGATTGGAATTCTTCCACAGTCAATTCCTATGGGAACTTCAATTGCTCTTGCAATAGTTTATATTGCATTATTCGTAAGCATAACTTATTGGATTATTCAAAAAAAGGATTTTTAATCCGTGGATTCAAGAAAACATCAGAATTAATCTAATGTTATTACTGGTCATTTATACATCTGACAGACCTACCAGAGGCCTTTGCAATACCATTACGACCAATTAAAGTCCCCCCTGCAAGTCCACGATACCAGGCATTCGTTCCTTCGCCCGAAGAAGTCCAGAATCTGGCCAATGTTCCGAGTTCCTCAAATATACCATCTTTATATCGCCCACCAGGAAGGGCAGTAAAACCTGATTCGTTGTTGGCTACATTCGAAACCCAATGTGTAGTGCCTACTTCCTTTAACATCCCTCCTTCATCATCACCACGCCAGCTAGTTTTAACAACGGTTGTATCTGCCATACCTAAAAACATTTCCAATTTCTGCCACTCTTCATCACTAGAAACATGCCAGCCATCAGGACAAACTCCCTGGTTAGAAATTTCAGTATATTGCATCATTTCATCCCACAGGTAAAGGCCACCATATACATCACTATTACTTTCATCGTTATCGTAGCTATACTTTTCTATTACACCATTATCCGATTGTCCAACTGCATCTGAAACCTTAATACCCACATTTAAATTTTCTGCCATCCAGAGCTGGCTTCCGATCTGGGCAGTTTTATAAACTTTCCCATTGCGCGAGTCTGTCAAATCAGAACCCGGAGTCACTGTAATAGTAAACTCCACTTCATTTCCATATCCAGTTCCATATGATGTTGTGGCATAGGCTCGAATATAAATTGTTACATTTTTTGTTAAATCAATTAACTCACTTTCATAACTTCCTAGTCCAGACCCATCGGAAGTGTAATTATCAGATATAGTAGGAGACCCTGATGTATTCCAACATACCCCTCTAGCAGATATTGGAGAGCCGCCATCAGCAGTTACAACACCACCTGTAGAAAGGGAACTAGTAGTAAAAGTAGAAACAGCAGAGGATGTTATCTGCCG